>NZ_RAWD01000330.1:0-10014 GCF_003612065.1 Corallococcus sp. CA047B | reverse complement strand
AACCAGCACCGCCACCGGAACACCCCACGAGACGCGGGCCGGACCCCTGCCGGTGCGCGATGAGGCGGGAAATAACCCAGTCGCATTCGGGACGCCACCCGGCCCCGGTCGGCGGTGCACGTCATCCACCGGAAGCTGGCGATGGTGGAAAAAGCACGCGCCCGGCCACCGGTGTGGGTGGGCGGGCGCGGGGGATTTCCTTCGGAGGCGGACTACAGCGCGGTGGCCTTGCCGGGCTCCAGCACGACCACCTTGGCGGTGCCCCGGCCCTTCTTCAGGGCGGCGGTGAGCGCGTCCGGGGTGCCGGCCAGGGCGGGGAAGGTGCCGAAGTGCATGGGCACCACGGTCTTCACCTTGAGCAGCTTCGCGGCAACAGCCGCCTGGGCGGGGTCCATGGTGAAGTGGCCGCCGACGGGGAGCAGGGCCACGGTGGGCTTGAACTGCTCGGCGATGAGGGCCATGGACTGGAAGGCCCCGGTGTCACCCGAGTGGTACAGCGTGGGGCCGTTGGCGATCTCGATGACGAAGCCCATGGGCGCGCCCGCGTACTGCGCCGGGGCCTTGGGGTCCGCCTGGTAGCTGCTGGAGTGCACCGCCTCCACGAAGTGGATGGTGGCGTCCTTCACCTGGAAGGTGCCGCCGACGTTGCCGCCCATGGACTGCGCCTCCGGCAGGGCCAGCAGCGACACCAGCTCGAAGGAGCCGAACACCTTCGCGTTCGTCTTCTGGGCCAGGGCCTTGGACTCGCCCACATGGTCGAAGTGACCGTGGGAGACGAGGATGGCGTCCACCGCCTCCGGCCACGTCGCACCCTGGGGCGCCTTGGGGTTGGTGAGCCACGGGTCGATGGCGATGACCGCGCCGCCCGGCGTCTTCACCACGAACGCGGCGTGGCCCCACCACGTCACCTCCGTCTTGCCCGCGGTCGCCGCAGCAGCGGCCTTGCCAGCCGGGGCCGCCTTGGGCGCCGCCGGGGTCGTCGGGGTGCCCTGCGCGAACGCCGCGCCCGAGACACCCAGCACCGCGCCCACCACCACTGCCATCAGCTTGGTCCGCATCGTTGTCTGCTCCAGGAGGGAGGAAAGGGACGACATGTCGCCGTGCCGCCATCAAGGCGCCGCTCGGCCGGGGCGCCACATAGCACCCTCCGGGGAAGCAGGAGGGGGCTGGTGTGTCCGGCCGCCGTGGGCCGGACAGAATTCCCTCACGGGGGATTGAAGCCCCCGGGGCGGGGCCCGCGCGCTACGCTCGATTCCAGCGTGGACCATCGATTCCAAGTCAGCCTCCGCGGGGTCATCGACCTCCTGTCCCACCACCTGTACAGCTCGCCCGGGGTGTACGTGCGGGAGCTGCTCCAGAACGCCACGGACGCGCTGCGCGCCCGGCAGCAGTTGGAGCCCGGGGCCTCCGGCTCCGTGGGGCTGGAGCTGCGGGAGAAACAGGACGGCGGGCCGCCCACCCTGCTCTTCACCGACGAAGGCGTGGGGCTGACGGAGGAGGAGATCCACCGCTTCCTCGCGACCATCGGCGAGTCCTCCAAGCGCGAGGTGCTGGAGGCGCGCCGCAACGACTTCATCGGCCAGTTCGGCATCGGCCTGCTGTCGTGCTTCATGGTGTGTGACGAGTTGCTGGTGGTGACGCGCTCGGCGAAGGGGGACGGCCGCACGCTGGAGTGGCGGGGCCGGCATGACGGCACCTACGACGTGCGCGTCTCCGAACACCCGCTGGACGCTCCCGGCACGCACGTCTACCTGGTCGCTCGCGAGGACATGGCGGAGTGGTTCGCGCCGGAGCGGGTGCGGCAGCTCGCCCGCCACTACGGGGGCCTGTTGCCGTTTCCCGTGCGGCTCACCGTGGGCGGAGCGACGGAGCAGCTCAACCCGGACGGCCCGCCCTGGCGGCGCCTGTACGAGACGGCGGGAGAGAAGCGACAGGCGTTGCTCGCCTACGGGCGCGAGGTGTTCGGCACGGACTTCCTGGATGTGATTCCGCTGCGCTCGGCGGCGGGGGACGTGGATGGGGTGGCGTTCGTGCTGCCGGCGTCGCCGCACTTCAATGCCAAACAGAAGCACCGCGTCTACCTGAAGCACATGCTGCTGTCGGAGAGCGCGGAGAACCTGCTGCCGGAGTGGGCCTTCTTCGTGAAGTGCGTGGTGAACGCGAACGGGTTGCGGCCCACCGCGAGCCGCGAGTCCTTCTACGAGGACACGGTGCTGGCGCAGGCGCGCGAGGCGCTGGGGCAGTCGCTGCGCCAGTACCTGATGGACCTGGCGCGCGAGGAGCCCCGGTCGTTGCAGCGGCTGATTGCGCTGCACGGGTTGTCGGTGAAGGGGCTGGCGCTGGATGACGACGACTTCTACCGGCTGGTCATCGACTGGCTGCCCTTCGAGACATCGCTGGGGATGATGACGTTGGCGGACTACCGGCGCTCCTGGCCGGTGGTGCGCTACACGCCGACGATGGACGGGTTCCGGCAGGTGGCGCGGGTGGCGGCGGCGCAGGGGCTGTGCGTGCTGAACGCGGCGTACACGCATGACACGGCACTGCTGGAGAAGCTGCCGCATGTGGTGTCGGACGCGCAGGTGGCGGCCTTCTCGTCGGCGGACCTGCCGCAGACGTTCGAGGAGCTGACGCTGGACGAGCGCGAGGCCATCTACCCGTTGCTGCGATTGGCCGAAGGGGTGCTGGCGCCTTTCCGCTGCGGGGTGGAGGTGAAGAAGTTCTTCCCGGCGGAGGTGCCCACGCTCTACAGCTCGGACGCGGAAGGGGCATTCCGGCGGGACGCGGAGCGGGCGCGCGAGGAGTCGGATGACCTGTACGCGGGCGTGCTGGAAGGGGTGATGGCGGGCGCGGGCGGAGGACAGCGGGCGCAGTTGTGCCTCAACCTGCACAACCCGGTGGTGCGGAGGCTGGCTGCGGTGGAGAACCGGGAGCTGCTGAAGCTGTCGGTGGAGATGCTCTACGTGCAGGCGCTGCTCCTGGGGCAGCACCCGCTGAACGCACAGGAGATGGCGTTGTTGAACCACGGCCTCCTGGGGCTCATCGCGGCGCGGCTGGACGACGGTGGCGGGAATGGTTCGTCCGGTTCCGGCTCGCGGGGGATGCACTGATGGGGGATTGGCGCCAGCAGGTGGAGGCGTTGCGCGAGCGCGCGGAAGGGCTGCCCGAGGGCGACGCCAAGGTGCGCACGCTGGAGGAGGCGGTGCGGATGGTGGACACGCATGGGGACGTGCCGCTGGGGTACGCGTTGCGTGATGCGCTCATCGACGCGGCGACCTTTGGCGGGTTCCCGGACAAGGCGCTGGTGGCCTTCGCGTGGTGCCGGGGGCAGCAGAAGAAGGACCCGCAGCGGTTCGATCCGGAGGACATGCTCTGGAAGCAGAAGTGGGTGGTGGGGCGGCTGGACGAGTTCCCGCACATCAGCCGCAAGCAGATCGCGGACGCGCTGGATGACGTGGAGCAGAGCTTCGCGAAGCTGGACGCGGGCCAGCGGGCGGCGCTGAAGCTGCGCTACCAGATGGCTCGGGACATGGGCGACACGGCCGAGGCGGAGCGCCTGTGGGAGGCGTGGCTGGTGGCGCCCCGGGATCACCTGACGGACTGCCGTGTCTGTGAATTGGACGACGAGCTGGACCACCACGTCGATCGGGGCGAGTGGGAGCAGGCGGTCAAGAAGGCCAAACCCATCCTGGACGGGCGTCAGTCCTGCGCGGAGATCCCGCACCTGACGCTGGGCACGCTGCTGTATCCGTTCTTCAAGCTGGAGCGGATGGAGGAAGCGCGGGCCTGCCACGTGCGCGGCTACGCGATGGTGGCGAAGAACCGCGAGTTCCTGGCCACGGTGGGCGAGCACCTGGAGTTCCTGGCGTTGACGGGCAACCTGTCACGCGGGCTGACGGTGCTGGAGAAGCACCTGGGCTGGGCGCTGGAGCACTCCAGCCACCGCGACCGGTTCACCTTCTACGCGGCGGCGTCGTTCCTGTTGGGACAGGTGACCGCGGACGGCCGGGACGAAGTGAGCCTGCGTCTGCCCAACGCGTTCCCGCTGCACGCGGTGGACGGTGGGTACGCGACGCGGGCACTTCGAGACTGGATGGAGACGCAGGCGCGCGACATCGCGGCACGGTTCGATGCTCGCAATGGGACCCGGCGGTTCACGGAGTTGCTGGCGCGCAATGAAGTGCTGGCGAAGGAAGCGCGGCTATTTCCGTTGGATTAACGGCCTTTATCCTCGGCACAGCATCCCGCACGTCTTGGCCTTTCCACCTACATTACGTGACAATTATTCAGCCATTATCGCGCCCAACTGAGCGTACATGCCCACACTCGCCATTCGGCCGGCCGGACACCAACAGACTCTACCTTGCCAGCCGTAACGCATCAGACCAAGCCTCCATCCAGCTCCGAAACTGCTCCCGACTGCCGGGGCTCAGAACACTCCACCAAGCGTATTCGCAGGATCACATTCAGGAAAGGAGGAAACAGGCAGCCTTCCTCATACAGCAACATTGCATTAGCGCAGGTAGGCAGCAATAGTCATCGTGCCAGAGCCTCCAAAAAAACTCGCCCCACAAACCACACAAAAATGAGCCACATGACAAAACCGGAAATCTCATCTGACTTGCCGATGGTCAAAGATCCCACACGAGCACAAAGCGAAAACATCCAGACTGTCGTCAGTCGGATGGAAAGCGGTCGGATCGTAATCCCAGACTACCAGCGCGACGCCGAGCAATGGGACGCAAGGAAAGAATCACTATTTATCGAGTCACTACTCAACAACCTCACAATTCCTGCCTTTTTCTTCGCAGAGCAAGAAGCAGGTAAAATCGAAGTGGTCGACGGGCAACAGCGACTCAGCACCATTCTTAAGTTCAAAAACGAGAAGCTTACACTTAGCAACGACGAGGAGATGGTGTACCTAACACCACAGAGCGCACAGTATCGAAACAAAAACTACAAACAAATCCCTGAGCCCCTGCGCAATGTCTTTGATGACTACCCCCTCACCATAATCTACCTGCCTAAGAATTTAGCATTAAGCGCCAAGCTGGAAATATTCAGAAGAATCAACGAAGGCGGCACACCACTCTCTCCTCAAGACATCAGACTGTCCTACTACAGTGAATCGCAGTCCGTCACATTCATCAGACTGGCGGGAATCTATTCCGACACCGATGCCGCCAAGCGGATGCTTTCTACAGCCACAAAGCATGGCATAGAGAATCCTTGGAAGGATCATGTCAAAGCACATGAATTGTGGAGCGACTGGTGGGCAGACACTGTTAAGGCCAAGGGGCAGACTCCTTCCGAAATGTTTCTCTGGTATCTCGTACAGAGACACCGGGAGAACATCAATGCACTCGTCTCAACGCCCGACACAATGAAACACCTACCCCTTGGCTTCCGAGGAACAAGCGAGGAGGTACTGGATATCTTCTGTGCCCAACTCCTCCATAGCGACAAGACCGGAGGGAAGACCAAAATTCTTCCTACACATGGCAAGCCCCTAGAGAAAGAGTTCGACAACTTCATCCAGTGGATCGAGTTCATCCTTGGCCATGGACTCACGGGAATGGGCGTAGATAAATATAAGCAAATGGCCCTGTTCATCGGAGCCGCAGTTGAACTCAAACTAAAGCCGCAGTCCCTTACGGACGACCAGTGGGATGCAATCTCCGAGTTCATCCGAACCCCACGACACTCCGGAGCCAAGTGGCTTAAAAAAGTTGGGTATCCAGAACCCAAAGGACGATGGGGCGGAGACAAAGGACAAAAGGCACAATGCGATAGCACCATCAAGCTCATTTCCGAGATTGTCAAAGCAGGATAAGATTGTCACGCCCAAAACATCTTCCCGATTGCGACCCAGACTCCATTCTTTTCCCCAAGATCTGGAAAGAGTCTTTCTATCGAAGATATACAGACAGGGCTTCTGGCATGTACACCTGTCCCGAATGCCTCCGAGGATTCAGTGGGCCGGCCGGACTGAAGCAACTCCACGCCGACCACAAGTTGGCGCGTTCACGAGGAGGGAAGACCGTTTGGGAAAATCTTGTTCTGCTATGCGGCCCTTGTAATCTCACCAAAGGAAACAAGCTTCCCCACGAATAAAGCTCACTTCAGACGTGCCGATGCGGGCCATCTTCACGAAGGGCGGGATTGTGAGAGCAGTGACACCCCTGCCACTTGAAGTGACCTGTCTCAGCGCTACGACCAAGCGTCCGGCCCCCCAAAGGAATGGCAAATCAATGCCGGCCCGGCCGGGATTGGTAGACTCAGCCAAAGGCAACGCCACTTGGTTCGATCTGTTCGACGGCAAGGACTTGGACCCAAGCCGCCGCGCCTCGAAGTAAAAGCTCGACGCCTGCCTCAGCGCTTCAACTTCGAGAACGGATTGTTGAACGGCTCCGGCTTCTTCTGCGCCGGGGCCTGATTCCCCTGCTGCGCCGGAGGCCGCTGCCCACCGCCCTGCGGCCGTGAGGGCCCGCTGCTCGGCCGCTCCGTCATCCGGCCCTGCCCCGTCGCTCCGCCCACCGCGGGCTTCCCGGACGCCTGCGGCGCCCCGCCCTCCTGCAGCGCCTTCACCGACAACGCCAGACGCTTGCGCGCCAGGTCCACGGTCAGCACCTTCACCGTCAGCCGGTCGCCCACCTTCGCCGCCTCCGACGCATCCTTGATGAAGCGCGTGGACAGCTGCGACACATGCACCAGCCCGTCCTGATGCACTCCCACGTCCACGAACGCTCCAAACGCCGTCACGTTCGTCACCGTGCCCTGCAACACCATCCCCTCCTTCACGTCCTCCAGCGAGCGCAGGTCATCCCGCGTCGCGTGCGCCGTGAAGTCGCCTCGGGGGTCGCGGCTTGGCTTCTCCAGCTCCGCCAGGATGTCCTTCAGCGTCAGCTCTCCCAGCTCTGGCCCCAGATAGCGCTTCGCTTCAATCTTGCGCACCAGCGTCGCATTGCCCACCAGCGAGGCCACGTCCACACCCAGGTCCTTCGCCATCCGCTCCACCACGGAGTAACGCTCCGGGTGCACCGCGCTCGAATCCAGCGGCTCCGGCCCGCGCACGCGCAGGAAGCCCGCCGCCTGTTCGAACGTCTTCGGCCCCAGGCCGCTCACCTTCAGCAGCTCCCGCCGCGTGGTGAAACGCCCCTTCGCCGCCCGGTGCGCCACCAGCTTCTTCGCCAGCGACGGCCCCACGCCGGACACGTGCTCCAACAACTGCGGTGACGCCGTGTTCACATCCACGCCCACCGCGTTCACGCACGAGTCCACCACCTCGCCCAGCTTCTTCTTGAGCAGGCCCTGGTCCACGTCGTGCTGGTACTGCCCCACGCCGATGCTCTTCGGGTCGATCTTCACCAGCTCCGCCAGCGGGTCCTGCAACCGCCGCCCAATCGACACCGCGCCGCGCAGCGACACGTCCAGCTCCGGGAACTCCTCCCGCGCCACCTCCGACGCGGAGTAGATGGAAGCCCCCTGCTCGCTCACCGACACCACCGGAATCTGCAGGCCCAGCGCCTTCAGCGTGTCCCGCGTGAAGATTTCGGCCTCCCGGCTACCCGTGCCGTTGCCCACGGCGATGAGCTCCGGCTTGTGCTTGCGCACCACCGCCTCCAACAACTTCGCCGCCCGGGCCCGCTCGTCCGCGCTGCGCTCCGAGTACAGCGTCGTCGTCTCCACCACCGTCCCCGTCACGTCCATCATCGCCAGCTTGATGCCCGTGCGAAGTCCCGGGTCCAACGCCAGCACCGCGCGCGCCCCGGCAGGCGGAGTCAGCAGCAGGTGCCGCAGGTTCTCACCGAAGACACCGATGGCGCCCTTGTCCGCGCGCTCCTTCAGCTCCGTGCGCAGCTCCGACTCCAGCGACGGCCCCATCAGCCGCTCCCATCCATCCTCCACAGCCGCGCGCAGCTCTCCGGCGAACAGCGACTGGGGCCGCGTCACCACGCGCCCGGTGAAGAGCCCCTTCACCTCGTCGTCCGGCAGGCCGAGCTTCACCTTCAGCACGCCCTCCTCCTCCCCGCGCAAGAGCGCCAGCACGCGGTGGGATGGGGCCTGGGACAGCGGCTCCTCGTGGCCGTAGTAGTTCTCGAACTTGGTCGTCTCGCCCTTCTTCGCCGGCACCACGTCCGAGCGCAGCGTGCCCCGCCGCGTGCACAGGTCGCGGGCCTCGCGGCGCAGCTTCGCGTCCTCCGCCACGCGCTCGGCGCAGATGTCGCGCGCGCCCGCCAGCGCGGCGGCCACGTCCGCGACGCCCTTCTCCGTGTCCACATAGGGCTTCACGCGCGCGTCCACGTTCTCCCCGCGCTGCCCCTCCTGCTTCCACACGAGGTCCGCCAGCGGCTCCAGCCCCTTCTCCCGGGCGATGGCCGCGCGCGTGCGCCGCTTGGGCTTGTACGGCAGGTACAGGTCCTCCAGCTCCGCGCGCGTGCGCGCCGCCTGGAGCGCCTTCGACAGCTCCGGCGTCAGCTTCCCCTGCTCCTCGATGCTGCGCAGGATGGTGTCGCGCCGCCCATCCAGCTCCGCGCGCTCCGACGAGCGGTCGAGGATGGCCTGGATCTGGACCTCATCCAGGCCCCCCGTGGCCTCCTTGCGGTAGCGCGCGATGAAGGGGACCGTGCCCCCCTCCTCGTGCAACGCGAGGGTCCGGTCCACCTGCTCCGGCTTGATGCCCAGTTCCTGGGCCAACGCGGCGGCATAGACGTGCATGGGCCCGTCTATACCCCGGTCCGCCCGCGCCTCCCAGCGGCGCGCCGCGCCCTACCGCCGGACGAGTCGGATGGCATCCAATGCGACGTTGTAACCCGTACTCGCCGCGTTCTTCCCCACCACCGTGAAGGTGAACAGCTTGGGCTCCAGGTCGGTGAACGTCACCGTCCCCAGCTCCACCTCCGCGTACGCCGTGCCGCTGGAGTACTCGTCCCGCGTCCCGCCCACCGCCACGCCCCCCACATCCAGTTGGTACTGCCCGCGCCCGTTGTTGCGCTTGGTGAGCACCCGCACCGCGAACGTGCCCACCGTGCGCGGCATGAGCGTGTACGTCACCTTCGCGCCCACCGCGTTCGTGTTGTGGTAGCGGATGCCGCCCATTTCCGCGCCCGTCTCCACGTTCGTGGACGACAGGTCCCCGGCGCTCGTCGGCTTCAGGTTCTCCGCCTGGTACACCAGCGCCCTCGCGTCGTGCTCCACCGCGCGCCCCAGGCGCTTCTGCGTCTGGTCCACGTAGAGCGACTGCGGCACCAGTTCGTTCCCGGACGTCGCCACCTCCGCCAGGTCCGCCGGCGCCGTCTTCGTCGTCACCGACACGTCCACGGTCGTCACGCTGCCACGCATGCCAATCACATAGCCCTGCCCGTACTGCTGCGAGCGCACGACGCTGGAGCCCCCGTAGGCCGGGGCCTTCGCCCCGTTGGTGTTCCAGAACACGCTCTGCGTCGTGGTGACGCCGTGGCTCACCGTGCCGTAGGGCGTCCGGTCCGCCGCCTCGAAGCGCTCCTGGTAGAGCGTCGTGTTGTCCACCAGGTTCGCCGCGCTCAGGTGCATGTGGAAGTCGGACACCTTGTCCCCGTTGGACGCGCGGTTGTTGAACAGCACGTTGCCGGTGGTGTGCATGGAGCGGAAGTCGAAGTTGTGCCGCCCGCCGTACGCCACGCTGTCCTTGAAGAGGCTGTCACTGCCGCGAATCGAGTACAGGTAGCCATTTCCGCCACCGCCCATGTACTGGGGCTTCTCCATCTGGCACGCGTCCACGGTGATGTTGCGCGAGTAATCCAGGTCGATGCCGTTGGACAGCAGGTGCACATCCCGCGTGTTGGACGGCGGCCGGTAGGAGCTGACGCCGCGGATCCACCCGTCCACCACGTGGTTCATCCGCACCGCCACCGCGAACGCCCGCCCCGACTCGCCGCTGCGCGCCGCCTCGATGGCCGCGTTGAGCGCCAGCACGTTGGACTGGTCCGCCAGGTCCTTCACCGTGCCGGTGATGTCGCCCACCTGCCGCGTGCG
>NZ_RAWD01000032.1:0-46754 GCF_003612065.1 Corallococcus sp. CA047B | reverse complement strand
GCTTCTCCTCCGCCGAGTACCGGCGACGACGCCTGCTCTCCTCGGCTCCCTCTTGGATTTTCTTCTCCATCGTCAGACTCGCTTTCTAGCTGAACGAGCCTGTCCGACTCTTCAGGGGGCTACACCACATCGGCTCCTGGATGACCTTGAGGGGGACGCCCGCCTCGCGAGATGGCTGCCGCAGTGTGGCGCAGGTCGTGCCATGTGATGGCCTCCTGTGCGCGGGTGATGCCCGCCCGCTCCACGGCCCGCGTCAGCCGGTGCTCGGTCGTGCTGGCGGTGAGGGGCTGGCTGCCGGGCCGGCAGCGGAAGCCACAAGAAGGGCCAGGGTAGGCTCCAGCGATGGCCATGCCCCCCGACCAATACGCTCGCGCCGCGGTGGAGGCGGCGCTGCACGTTCAAGTCGAGATTGAGCGCGTTGAGCTGCCGCCTGGCACATCAGGCGAAGCGGTGGTGATGGGACGGGTGGCGCGCGTGTTCCGAGGCCCTCCAGAGCTGCTCTCCTCGCGCATCTCTTTCGAGGTGAGCTGCCTCCGCGAAAACGATGACTCCCCGCCGGGCGGCACGCTCTGGAAACGCGTGGAGGACCTGGAGCAGGCGAAGGTGATTGAGACCTACCTCGACCGGGACGGCCAGGGGGGCTTCCATGTTCCCCGGTGGCAATCCTTCATCATCGACGAGGTGACGGACACGCCGTTGTTCCTCGTCACCGAGGAGGAGGCCCGCAGGCTGGAGGACGCGTTCGGGCCTCCTCGTACGCGAGCGCGCCGTTTCCTCCACGCGATGAACTCAGTCCTGCTTGTCCATGGGCCGGTGTTCCTCCTGGGGGTCGGGGGGCTGGCCGCGATCTGCTACTTCGTCTGGACGCTGGTGGAGTGGCAGCGCGCGCCGTGACCCATGCCGTCGGGGCGCAGCACGAAGGTGGAGGGACCTCTTCTGCCGTGGCCCTCCCGCGACTGTGGCGGTTCGGGGCCTTCCCCGTTCATCCGACGTGCGGGCTCAGCGTGTGGGCCCGTCCTCGGAGGTTCCCTTGAAGTCAGCGGCGGACAGTCCGTGTCGCTTGAGCAGGTCGTAGAAGTCGCTCCGGTTGCGCCCGGCCATCCGAGCCGCGGCACTGACACTGCCGCTGCTGCGGCGCATGGCCTCCGCGAGGTAGGCGCGCTCGAAGGCATCGCGTGCTTCGCGCAGCGAGGGCAAGGCCGCTGTCCCGCCTGGAACGCCTGGCAGCTGCGCGCTCTCGGCTGGGGGCCGCTCCAGCGCCTGGCCAAGGCGAGGCACATGTCGCGGTTGAAGCTCGTCCGCGCCGGCCAGGAGCACCGCGGCCTCCATCTCGTGGATGAGCTCTCGGACGTTGCCAGGCCAGTCATAGCGCTGCATGAGCTCCACCGTCGCAGGCGCAAGGCGCGGCGGACGCAGGCCATAGCGGTTCGCCGTGCGCTCCAGGAAGAGCTGCGCGAGCAAGGGGATGTCCTCGAGCCGCTCGCGCAAGGGTGGCAGCTCGATGGGCACCACGTGCAGCCGGAAGTAGAGGTCCTGACGAAAGCGCTTCGCGGCCACCTCTTCCGCGAGGTCCCGGTTGGTGGCGGCGACCACCCGCACGTCCACGGACTCTTCCACGTCCGCGCCCACGCGCGTGAGCCGCTGCTCCTGCAGCACGCGCAAGAGCTTCACCTGCACGGACGGGGACGCCTCGCCAATCTCATCCAGGAACAGCGTGCCGCCATTGGCCGCGCCAAACAGGCCTTCGCGCTCGCGCACGGCCCCGGAGAACGCGCCCTTCACGTGTCCGAACAGCTCGCTCTCCAGCAGCTCTGGCGGAAGGGCGCCGCAGTTGACGGCGACGAAGCGCTTCGTGTTGCGGCGCGAGAGCACGTGGAGCATCCGCGCCGCGAGCTCCTTGCCGGTGCCACTCTCGCCGGTGAGCAGGACGGTGGCGTCGGTGGGGGCAATGCGGGCAATCACCTCGCGCACGCGCGAAACGGCCTCGCTGATGCCCAGGAGCAAGGGCTCGCCGTCTTCACCCATGCGCCGCCGCAGCTCGGCCACCTCCCCGCGCAGGCGCGAGCGCTCGAGCGCGTGCGTGAGCTTCTGCATGAGCTCGTGGTCGTGAAACGGCTTGGTGAGAAAGCCGTAGGCCCCCTCCTGCATGGCCTGCACCGCGGTTTCGATGGAGCCGTGCGCGGTGAGCATGATGACGGACAGCTCGGGAGCACGCTGTCGCGCGGCCCGGAGCACATCCATGCCATCCATGTCCTCCAGGCGCAGGTCGAGCACCATCGCGTCCACGCGCTCCTGCGCGAGCCTGCGCAGGGCGCCCTTGCCCTCGCTCTCCACTGTCACGTGGTAGCCGCGTGAAGTCATCCGCATGGACATGAGCTCCGCGAGCTGAAGGTCATCGTCCACCAGGAGCACATGGGGCTTCTGGATGGGGGGCTCATGCGTCAAGGCGGCCTCCAGGGGACGCGGGGTCCTCAAGGGGAATCCAGAAGGTGAAGGTGGCTCCAGGCCCGGGCCTGTCCGCGAGCGACAGCTCACCTCCATGCGCGGTGATCATCTCGCGCGCGATGGCAAGGCCCAGCCCCGTGCTGCGGCGCCCACCCACCTCGAGGCTCGCGAAGGACCGGAAGATCCACTCGCGCGCGTGCGCGGGCACGCCGGGGCCCTCGTCCGCGACGGACAGCTGGACCGCGGGCAAGGGGCTGGCGGCGCCAGGGCGCTTGCGGCTCACCAGCTCACAGGTGATGCGCACCGTCTTGCCCGCGCTGGAGACCGCGATGGCGTTGCTCACCAGGTTGGACAGGGCGCGCTCGACAAGGGGGTCATCCATGGGCGCACGCACGGGCTTTGGGGCTGCTTCGTACTCCAGCTGGACCTTGCGCTCATCCGCTTCAAAGGCGAGGTCCTGAAGGACGTTCTGGACAATCTGGTCCACCGAGGCCCCGGCATTGCGCTGCAGCGGCTGGCCGGACTGCACGCGCGACAAATCCAACACGGAGGTCACCATGCGGATCTCACGCTCGCACGCTGCCTGTGCGAGCTTCACCACGCGGGCCTGCTGCTGCGTCAGGGGGCCGATGCTGCCATCGCCCAGGAGCGAGAGGGCCTCGCGCACCCGGGCCAGCGGCGTGCGCAGGTCGTGGGACACCGAGGCCACGAACGCGCTCTTGAGCTGATCCAGCTCCGCCAGGCGCCCACGCATGCGGTCCAGGTCCAGCGAGAGCGCGCGCAGCTCCTCGGGCCCGCGCAATGGGGGCAGGGGGCTGAAGTCACCCTGGCCAATGCGGCGCGCATGCGTGGAGAGCAGCGCCACCGAGTTCGACACCGCGCGCGCCTGCGCGACGGCGAGCGCTCCCGCGGCGAGGATGCCCAGGAGGCCGAAGAGTCCGCCTGAGCGCAGCGCCGCCGAGCCGATGGCACGCGCGTGGTCCTCCTTCGCCTGGATGGCCAGGCGCATGTCCCGCGTGCGCTCGGACCACACCGTGGTGAGGACCTCATCCAGCTGCAGCCGCCGCTCACGCAGGGGAAACGACAGCATCGACTCACAGGTGCCGGCCTGCTCCAATTGCAGGGCGTACTGCACATAGTCCTGGGCGCTCGCGCGGATGCCCGCATCGAGCTGCACCGAGCCGGCGCCGAGCGCGGTCTGGAGCTCCTGGCGTGCGCTGGCGACAGCGCGGTGCACGGTGGGTGCGCTGCTGCCGCGCTGCTCGCAGGCCACCACCCCGCGCCGCACCGCCAGTTCGAGCGCCCAGGCCGCGACGTACACACGCTGCTCTCGCTCGAAGGATGCGAGCTCCTGCTGGCCCACGCTCGCCACCACCTCGTGGGTGCGCATGAGGCCCACGGCCATCTGTGAGAACGCCGCCACCAGCAGCGCGGTGACCACCGCGTAGGACAACAGGAGCCGGGAGCGCAGTCGAAGCACCAACATGGCGCGCAATCTAACGCGCTTCCGTGAGCGCGCCCCGTCACTTCGCACGGCCGTCTGTCGGCCCCGACAGTGTTGGCCTGAGCCGACAGGGGCTCTGCTGGGATGGACCGACAGCGGGGGCACGCTGCACTCGGACAGGGTGGCTGGCACGACATCTGAAAGACGCCGTCGTCCATGCGTTCGACGACCGTTTTCTCCAAGCGACCTTTCTGGACCCAGCGTGCGGGCGAGCTCATCCACGGCTGGCGCGAGATGGTGCACCCAGGCAGCCTGCCCGCCGATGCGGCCGCCGGCTTGAGCGTGGCGTGCGTGGCACTTCCTCTCAATGTCGCGCTCGCGACCGCGGCGGGACTGCCCGCGAGCGTGGGGCTCGTCTCCGGCGTGGTGGCTGGCATCGTGGGCGGGCTGCTCAGTGGCAGCCGCTTCCAGGTCACCGGCCCGGAGGCGGCGCTGCTGCCCCTGGCCGCGGCCATCGTGGCGGCGCATGGCGCCGCGGGCCTCGCCATCGCCACGGTGCTCGCGGGCGCCATGCAGGTGGCGTTGGGGCTCGTGCGCGCCGGGCGGTTCGCGCGGCTCATCCCCCGGCCGGTGGTGATGGGCTTCACGGTGGGCATCGGGCTCTTGCTGCTCAACACGCAGATGCCGCGGCTGTTCGCGGTGGAGGACACGCACCCGGATGCCATGGCGCTCGTGATGCAGCGCACCTGGGGCGGGCACGTGGGCTGGCTTGGCGTTGCCGCCGGAGCCCTCACGGCGCTGGCCATGTTGACCCTGCCCCGGCTGCACAAGCGCATCCCCGCGGTTCTCGTGGGGCTGACGCTTGGCACCGGGCTCATGGTCTGGCTCGGGGCGGGCTACGACGCGGTGGGCGCCTTGCCGCGCTCGCTGCCCATGCCGTCGCTGCCGTCCTTCGAAGGCGTGCACCTGGCGGAACTCCTGCCGGCGGCCTTGGGCCTCGCGCTGCTCGCGTCGCTCGGCTCGCTGCTCGCGACGAGTTCGCTCGATGCGCTCACGGGTGCGCGCACCCACAGTGACCTGGACCAGGACCTGGTCGCGCAGGGGCTGGCCAACATCGCGGCCGGACTCTTCGGCGGCTTTCCGGTGATGGGCGCCATCGTGCGCGCCAGCGCGTCCATTCAAGCCGGCGCGCGCACCCGCGCCGCCTCCGTCATGCATGCACTGTGGCTCTTCGTGGCCATGGCGCTTCTCGCGCCGCTGGTGGCGCGCATCCCCATTGCCGCACTCACCGCGATCCTACTGGTCGTGGGGGTGCGGCTGCTCAACCTGGAGGGCCTTGTTGCCATGTGGAATCAGTCCAAGTCGACGTTGGGCGTGGTGCTCGTCACCGCGCTGGGCATTGCTGTGTTCAATGTGTTTGCCGGCATCGGGGCCGGGCTCGCGCTGGCGACCCTCCTCTACGTGCGGCGCCATGGCGCCCTGCGGCTGGAGGTGCAGCGGGTGACGGATGCGTCGCAGTTGCAGCGCAACCTGCACGTGCAAGCTCCGGAAGTGCCCAATGCCCCCCAGGCGCTGGACCTCCTGGTCGCGCGCGTGGGCGGGCCCATCCTGTTCATCAACCACATCAAGCTCTACGATCTCCTCGACGGCCCACCCTGGGCGAAGCTCGTGGTCATCGACCTGTCGCGGGTGTCGCTCGTGGACGCCGCCGGTGTGGCGACGCTCAAGTACCTGGCGGAGTTCCTCTCCGTGCGCAGCGCGCACCTGGCCCTGGTGAAGGTGCCATCCCAACTGGAGGCCGCGCTCGAGCCGCTCGCGCAGCACCTGCTCGAAGCGCGGATGCACGGCTCGATTGAAGAGGCGCTCGTGGGGGCAGGCCTCGTGCAGCCCTCCGTGCCCGTGGAGCCGGTCGTCCTCCCCGCGCCCCCCGTGCACTCCGCCGCCCCCGCAGCGCACTCCGCGCACCCGTAGAGCGCTGCGCACGGCAGTTGGCTCGCGATTGAGTGCAGAGGCGGGATGACACGCCGGCCCTGGCCACGCTCCCATGGCCAGGGCCAGGCGCACCTGCCGTGGGCAAGCCCCGGTGCTCCTGAATGGCGCACCCCTCCCGGCGGAAAGACTGTTTCCAGGAGAGGAGGAGCCACCCCCATCAGGGCTGCTGGAGGCTACGGGACCGGATAGACGCAGACGGCGAGCGCGCCGCAGCCGAACTCGACCGCGAGCTTGTTGCAGCCCGGCTTGAAGTCCGACCGGTACATGGACTGGGTCTGGGTCCGGCTGTAGGGCCCATTGACGCCCACGCCGCTGTAGCTGATGGACACGGTGAGGTCGCCGTTGCTCCCGGTGCCAGGAGGGATGAGCGTCGTGACGCTGCACGCGGTCTCCGCGCTCGCCTTCACCGGGATTCCCTCACCGCCAATCTTCACGCTGTTGATCTTCATCTCCCCGCTGTTGTCGAAGACCACGTAGGCGGTGGAAGAGTTGTCGATGAGCTCGCCGTCCTTCAGCGTGAAGTCGCAGGCCCCGGGCGTCCAGGTGCCCTGCCGGTACTGGCCCAGGAACGTGTTGGTGCCGTTCTGGGGCTTGAAGCGCATGGTGGTGCCCTCGAACACGACCTCGTAGTCGGGCAGGTTGTGGTTCGCGTCCCAGCGGATCATCCGCGGGCTGATGAGCCGGCCCTTGTAGAGGCCCGCGGAGGGGGAGCCGGGCAGCTCGCACATGTAGACCCGGTCCGACGACTGGCCAGCGATGCCGCCGTACGCGATGTCGGTCTGATAGCCGTACTCGCTGCCGTAGCGGTTCCAGATGCCGGTCACGACCATGTTGTCGCCGCCGGTGTCCGTGTCGTCATCGTCATCGTCGGCGACGCTGGTGTCACAGGCGCTCAGGGAGGTGGACAGGACGCAGCCGAGGAGGAGACGCGCGAAGGAGAGATTCACGGGAGTGCCTTCAGTGGGGTGTGAAGGTTCGCAGCACACCCCATACCGCTCAGGGCGACAAGGTCCTGGCGAACTCCCGCAGGACCTGCGCCAACGCGTCCGGCACCTCCCACGCGGGGAAGAGGCCGCGACATGAAGTCGCGGCGCGCGCCGCCTACCCCTTCAGTTCGCGCGTCAGCTTTGAGTCCCACGGGCACCAGTGGCTGCCAGGGAGGAACGCGCCGCCGGCTTCGTCCAGGTGCTCCTCGACGTACATCATGTTGGCGTCGCACACCTCGATGGCCATCGCGAAGAACCGGATGGTCGAGGGGTCGATGTGGAACGAGAACTTCGGATTGTAGGGAGCGGTCCTCTTGATGATGCGCCCGTGGACATGAACCTCGTTCTTCTCGTCTCCGGAGAGAATGCGGCGCGCATGGGAGATCGTCGACTCGTCCGTCAGCTCGATGACGAATTCGGCCCCAGGCGAGCTGGGCTGGGTGAAGACGAAGCGGGTGGCGGTTGCCATTGTGAGGCTCCTTTTGTGGTGGCCGCCCGGTGTAGATGATTGGGTTTCCTCTGGGAACCGGCTTGGGGATGGATGGGTGTGTTTGGAATGTGCTAGTGCGATGCGCGCACCCCTCCCGCCACCCGGGCTTCGCGTGCAAGCGCTGCTTCTCTTCGCCCTCACGCTCCACCCGCCGGAAGCGCACGAAGGCCTTCATCTTGTGCGCGTTGCTCTCCACTTCCAACAACTTGCGCTCCCCCTGCGTGAGCCGCCACAACACCCGGTAAGGAGACAGGGTTGAGTCGTCACACGATGCCCACCGGCGGCTGGGGAGCCTTTGGTGCGCCCGAGGCGAAGCGCTCGCGCAGGAGCTGGATGAAGCGGGTCAACGACGCGGGGCGCTGGCGGGACGTGCGGGTGACAGCGCTCCAGCGGCGGCGAATCCCGCGGGGCGTGAGCCGGAGGGTGTGCAGTCCACGGCGCCGGGCTGGGAGCATCCATCCGGGCAGCGCCGTCACGCCGACTCCCCCTCGCACCAGCTCGATGAGCGCCTCGGTGAGGGGCACGGGTGAGACCCGCCGAGGCTCGACGTTCGCGGGCCAGAGCACGCGCGTGAAGACATCGAGCTGCTCCCGGGGCGCGGCATAGGTGAGCAGGTGCTCTGACACCAGCTCCTCCGCCGTGACATGGCCGCGCCGCGCCAGCGCGTGGCCCGCGGGCACGACCAGCAGGAGTTCGTCCTCGAAGAGCGGGGTCTGCGCCAGGCGGGCCTGCCGTGGGACGTCCGTGGTCAACGCGAGATCCAGCCCTCCGTTCAGCAGCGCGTCGAGGGGCTGGCGCGTGGCTTCCAGGACGATGCGCAGCTCGGCGCGCGGGTATTCCGCCTGCCACTGCCCCAGGATGGGCGGCAGCCAGCCATACACCGTGTAGCAGCCCGTGCTGAGCCGGAGCAGGTCGTCCTGCGGGTGTGCACGGCAGAGCGCCTCGGCCTGGGCCACCTCACTCAGGACCCGTCGCGCCGAGTCGAGCAGTTTCTCGCCCGCGCCGGTCAGGAGCAGACGTCGCTGGCGGCGCTGGAAGAGCTTCACGCCCAGGCGCTCCTCGGCGTCGCGGAGCTGGTGGCTCAGTGCCGAGGAGGTGAGGTGGAGCTGTCGGCTCGCCGCGGCCAGGCTTCCGGTGTCGGCGACCGCGGCAATCAGCTTGAAGTGACGAAGCTCGAGCATGCCAGGGCAGCTTCACATGAATCGTCTTCATCAACTTCGCGAAATCGTTTCGCTGCACTCAGGTCGTGGACCTCCTTAACGTCGTCGCCCCATTGCCAGGAAGGCGGACGGATGCCCCAGACAGACAGCTCCCCGAGGACGCAGAGCCCTGCCGTACCCCCAGGGAGGTCCGCGCGAATCGACGACATCGAACCGGTCATCCAGGCATCGGCGGAGGCAGCGCGGCCCGGGCGGACCGGCCGCCGGGACTTCCTCCGCGCGGCGGTCTCTCTCGCCGCGGGCGCGGCGCTCCTGCCTCCTGGCACGGGCCATGCGGCGAAGCCTGTCGACAGCGCGGCGCTTCGCGCACAGCGGCTGGCCTGGGCAGGAGTGCGGTTGCAACTGGGGAGGGACACGCTCTTCCTGGACCCATTGCTCGACCCTGCTGTGTGGGGGCCCGCGCTGAAGGACCCGCTCGTCCCCCTGGACGTGGCCGACGGCGGGCGCTTCGTGCTGGTGACCCATCGCCATCCCGACCACTTCGACCGGGTGGCCGTTCGCAAGGTGCTGGGGGACACTGGCACGCTGGTGTGCGCCCCGGACACGGCCGCCGCGGCCGCCGCGGCGGGGTTCCGGGTGCGGTCCGCTCCGCTCTACGAGCCCGTCCTGCTCAATGACTTCACCGCCACCGCCGTTCCCGCGGCGGACGGCTACGGCGATGCCCAGGTGTCCTGGGTTGTCTCCGGAGGAGGCCGTCGCATCATCCACTGCGGCGACACGCTGTGGCATGGGTCCTGGTGGCACATCGGACGTCAGTTCGGCCCCTTCGATGCTGCATTCCTGCCCATCAACGGGGCACGCTTCGGCTGGCGCAAGCCCGTAAGCGACGTCCATGCCGTCCTGACACCCGAGCAGGCGGTCGCCGCGGCCGTGGTGCTGGGGGCCCGACTGCTCGTTCCCATCCACTATGGCGTCGCGGCCTCCGAGGACTACCAGGAGGTCCCGGACGCGGAAGCGCTGCTCCTGGCAGCGGCGCGGAAGCGGAAGGTGAACGTGGAGCTGGCACGCCCGGGGGAGTGGCTGAGCTGGCAGCCCCGGACCTGAGCCTCACATCCTCGAACGCAGGGGGCAGCTACTTCTTCTGGTCAAAGGGCAATCAGGGGTTATGAGGAATGCCCATGAGCAATGAGCGCACGCCTGCCGAGCCCGACGTCATGGAGCCTACGTTCTGGCGGAAGAACGGCTGGTCGGCCAGGGTCATCAAGAACGAGGAGGACGACGGCTGGGCCGTGGAAATCCGCAAGCAGGGGCTCTCCGAGCCCGCCCTCATCAGTCCGTGGGTGATGGGCCGCGACAAGAAGAATCCCAAGCCCTTCGATGCGACGGCATTCGCGACCTTCGTGAAAACGGCCTCGGAGGTCCTGGACCGTTCCGCGCGACAGCGCGACCAGGCCATGACCAAGAAGCTCTCCATCGCCTGGGAGGGCCGCTGGTACGAGGTCCGGCTGGAGCTCGTGGCCGATGAGTATGAGCCCCACGCGCTGCTCTCAGCCATCGACGACGCTGGCGCGACCGTCGCGAAGCATCGCGTGCCGGTGAACTTCAAGTTCACCCGAGACGTCGCCAACGAGTGGGTGCGCGGCGGCTTCCGCGAGCCCTGAGCGGGTTCTCCTCTGGCGCTCAGGGGGCCGAGTAGTGCTCCGACGGCGACTCACCTGGGAAGGTGGGGATCCGCTCGAGGAGCTGCTCGTCCACGAAGCACCAGGCCCAGTCCTCCCCAGGCTCGAAGGATTTGATGACCGGGTGGGCGCTGGCGTGGAAGTGCCGGGTCGCGTGGCGTGACGGCGAGTCGTCGCAGCAGCCCACGTGCCCGCAGGTCAGGCACAGCCGGAGGTGGACCCATTCACCTCCGTCCTTCAGACACTCGACACATCCGTGGCCGCTGGGGTGGCTGGGAGCCGTCCGGTGATGCGCGGTCGCTTCCAGGTGGGAACATGCCTTCTTCATGGCTCGCGCTCCGAGTGGGGGCCGCCGTCCGAGGGCCCCGGGTGTCGAACATGGGGATGTGAGAGGGCCTATCGCAACGCGTCTGGCGGCCCCTGCGTGCTGGCGCGTCGGGATTCGGACGCAGTGGCGGAGGCCAGGCAGGCATGCAGCTGCGACACCACGGCGGAACCCTCGCCGATCGCCGCACCCACCCGCTTGACCGAGTCCGAACGCGCATCGCCGATGGCGAAGACGCCGGGCAGGGTCGTCTCCAACGCGAACGGTGCCCGCTCGGCGGCCGCCCAGGCCTCCGCATGGAGTGGCTGCTCGCCGGGCGCCACGCCCGTGCGCACGAATCCCTTCGCGTCCAGTGCGACACCGCAGCCCGCGAGCCAATCCGTGGCCGGGTCCGCCCCGATGAAGAGGAAGAGATGACGCACTTCGTGCTCCTCCTCCCGCCCGCTGGGCAGGTGCCGCCAGCGCACACTCCGCAGGCCCCGCTCATCCGAGCCCGCCAGCGCCACCACCTCCGTCTCCAGCTGCAACTCGATGCGAGGGGACGCGGTCAGGCGCTCGACGAGGTAGCTGGACATGCTCGCGGCGAGCTCCGGGCCCCGCACGAGCATGCGAACCCGACGCGCGTGGTTCGCGAGGAACACGGCCGCCTGGCCCGCGGAGTTGCCACCGCCGACGAGCACGACCTCCTCGCCGTCGCACATGCGCGCCTCGATGGGGCTGGCCCAGTAGAAGACCCCACGGCCTTCGAACTGGGCGAGGTTCGCGAGCGCGGGGCGGCGGTAGCGTGCGCCGCTGGCCACTACCACGGTCCGCGTGCGCACCTTGCGCCCGTCGGTCAGCTCGAGCGCGAGCGGCGCACCAGGGTCCGCGCAGCGCAGGGTGGCGACCTCCGCCGGAATGGCCATCTCCACGCCGAACTTCTGCGCCTGCACATAGGCGCGCGCGGTGAGCGCCTGACCGGTGATGCCCGTGGGGAACCCCAGATAGTTCTCGATGCGCGAGCTCGCGCCCGCCTGCCCTCCGAAAGCCCGCTGATCCAGGACGAGTACCCGCAGCCCCTCGGAGGCCGCGTACACGGCGGTGGCGAGCCCCGCGGGACCCGCCCCCACCACGGCGACGTCATAGCGCGTCTCGAAGGCACCCTCCGGGAGCAGGCCGAGCGTTCGGGCAAGGGTGCTCTCCGAGGGGTTCTTCAAGACCGAGCCATCGGGGCACACCACGAGCGGGAACTCGTCCACGCGTGGCGCGTAGCGCTCGATCAGCGAGGCCGCCTCGCCCCCCTGCTCCGGGTCCAGCGCGAGGTACGGGTGGCCGTTGCGTGAGAGGAAGCCTTCCAGGCGGACCCTGCCCGCGCTTTCGGGAGGGCCCACCAGGACAGGGCCACCGGCACCGGTCTCGAGAAGGCCCACGCGGCGCAGGATGAGGGCGCGCATGATGCGTTCGCCGAGGTTCGCCTCCGCCACCATCAGCGCGCGCAGCCGGTGCGGGGGGATGACCAGCACCTCCACCTCACCCACCGCGTGAGCGTCGACGAGCGAGGGGCGGCCGGAGAGCTGGGCCACCTCGCCCAGGAACTGTCCCGGGCCCTCCTCCACGATGAGATTCGAGTGCCCCAGGCCATCGCGCCGGGAGATGGCCACGCGGCCCCGGACGAGCACGAACATCCCAGGGCTCGGTTGCCCGGCCGCGACGAGGCACTCCCCATCACGGAAGTGCCGGACCTCACCGAAGCGCAGCATGTGCTCCTGGTCCCGGGCATCCAGGACGGGGAACATCTGGGAGCGGCGCGACTCAAGGTCTGGGGGCAGGGGAGCGGGAATCATGAGCGTGCCCAAAGCATGGGCATGGGACGCACAGGCGACATGAACATGGGCATCGTGCACTTTCGTGCACTGAGCGTCACCCGCTTCCGTGGCCCCCGGATGTGATGGAAGGGCGCTCGCTGTCGGAGGGCAAGAAGCAGCAGAGGCGGCAGCGACGGAGGCAGGCCAAGGCGGACCGGGGACAAGGCAAGCCCCGGTCCGACGACTGGCCAGCGGGCAGGAAGTTGTCCCTGTCCTGGGCCTCCCTCAAGGCCGAGCCCCGCGCCCGTCCAGCCCCTTCGGAACGACCTCCGCCGAAGTAGCGCGACCACGAACCGGAGCCGTTCGCCGGCTTGAGCTACAAGCCGGCGACGGCGAGAGGGGCTGCGACGCCATCGCTCAGCTGCCGGGGAGCGGCGACGTCTCAACGACCAGGTTCGAATTCACAGCCAGGGTTCCGCCCATCTGCAAGGTGATGAATTCCGTCCGCCTCCACCAGCCGTTCGAGGGGTCGTACACACTTCCCTGGAGGGCTACGTCATACCAGCGCTCGGCCGTGGTTCTGTAGGTCGTGTTCGGGGGCAGCTGACCCATCTGCACCGTCAGCGTTGCTTGGAAGCTGCTGTAGGGGGGCACATTGAACACCTGCGAGACCGTGAGCGCCGTGGTTTGCGTCTTGGTCAGGGTCGATGTCTCAGTGCGCGAGTAGGTAAAGCTGGCCTTGAGTGTCCATTCCTGGGTCAGCTCGTTCGAGCCGACACCCACTTTGGCCGAGAGCGAATAGCTCAACTCCATGCCCGCCGTGTACTGATTGGTGACCGTCACCGTTGTTGTCTGTTCGGTCGCGTTGTTGAGCGTGATGGTTTGCGGTTGCACCTCGGGACTGTTGTTCGTCCCAGTCGCTTGGGCGAACAAGCTCTTCCCGCCAGTGTTTGGGACCGTGATGACCACCGGGGCGATGACTTCCTGCTTCGGGATGAGGTTGTTCCAGGAGAAGCTGGAGAGGACGTCGTTGAAGCCCACATCCTTGAAGTTGCTCAACTGCGAGAAGCTGCCCCAAGCCTTGATGTTCTCATAGCTCACCCCCGAGCCGTCGTTGCCGTCGAACAACGAGACCGTCTGTGCGTCATACAGCGAAGGCCAGCGCGCGGAACTCGCGCGATCCTTGATGTACCAGCCATCCAGCGGTTGGAGCTTTGCCGCGTTCCACTCCGAGAGGAACAGCACGGTGCGGTTCCCCTTGAAGTCGGCGGCTTCGTAGAGTTCGACGGCGCCGAGGTTCAGATCGGGCGTGTGCCAGAACCACGCCGAAATGCAGTCGTTCATGTTGCACTGCGTGAGATCCACGGCCTCGGTCCGGCCCGTTCCCACGAGGTCGACCACCCTGCCGCAGTTCTTGAGGTTGAAGACGTTGCCGTCGGCCGGGGCGACAAAGGCGTCCGTCAAGGTCACGACCGTTCCTACCGGAAGATTGAACGCAATCCAGGTCGATTCGTCCTGGATGCTCGTCCCGGAGATGGATTGGCGTTTGTCCTTGGTGTAATCATTGGTGCTGAACGCATAGGACGTACCTCCCCAGCTGGCATCTTTGAAGAGTCTTACGGTGTTGGAGGGCTGAGTGGGAGGCGTGGGCGCCGGAGCGGGAAGCTTCGAAATCGCTGGCATCTGTGCGTTCCTTTGGTGGGCTTGCAGCGGTACAAAAGCTAACGCGCCGGTTATGTCTTGGTCTATTGCCCGACGGTACGGTTGGGTTCAATTGGCACAACCCATAGGCAATGACAAACGTATCGGTGCTGGAAGTTTACACGGAGCCCCGTGCCCCTTGGTGAGGGGCTCTGAATGCCGCCGACTGCCGACGTGGACATTCAAACCACCTACCTGCCACGGCCTGTTCGCACGGCAGGGACAACCAGATCACGAACACGCAGGCCAAGCCTTGGCGACACAGTAGGCCGGCGCCACGGAAAAAAGTGCTGTTGCTCAGGATGACAGGGTTTTGGCGTTCCGCTTCCCAGCGCATCAGCCAGACACACAGCACTTTCAGCGCCGCGCCCTCCGGGCCTTCAGGCGCTGCGAGACGGCCGACTGGGTCATGCGGAGCGACGGCCACGACCTCGCCCGATGCGTGCTTGCCTTCCGCCTGCAACTCGACGTCACGGGTCTCCTACCCCCTGGCGATTCGGTAGGTTTCGCGCAACCTTCGGGCGCCTCCTGGATCAGGTGATCCAGTTTTCCCCACGCCTCTTTCGCGCTCTCCACGAGGACGGAGGAAGACCACCTGCCGTGCCCCGTCCGTGCGGCTCGGTTTCGTGACCATGGGGCGGAAAGGATGGGGAGGGGGACGCGGGCGCGAATCAGCGTATCGGCGGGATGGAAGCCAGGCTGAGGGTAGGGGCTGGAGCGGAGGCGCCGAGGAGGGCCGCAGATATAGGGGCCGCCCGAGCGAGGAAGCGCGCCTGGTACGCCTGCAGTGCGTCCTCAGGCCCCTGCGCGGGCAGGGCTCCACTTTTCTTCAGCAGGCGCAGACCTGGACGCACCGGTGTGTCCGCCGGGGGGAGCGGCTTGGCCCCTGGGCCCCCGGCGGACGCTCCGGCTCAGAGCATGATGTCCTTGAACGCCTTCCCGGGCGGAATCAGCGGGAGGCAGTCCTCGTATGGCGTGACGAGCTCGATGAAGTGCGGTCCCCGGTGGGAGACCGCCCGGTCGAGCACCCGGCGGAGGTCACCGGGCGACTCCACGCGGTCGACATGGGCCTCGGTGAAGCCGTTGCTCCGGGCCAGCGTGGTCCACTGCTTGCCCTGCTTGACGACCCCGGTCTTCCGGCCCTCGTAGAAGTGGTTGTTCCACATCCGCACGATGCCGTACCCGTCGTTGTTGAAGAGCAGCACCTTCACCGGCAGTCCGGACTCCCACGCCGTCTCCAGCTCCGCCTCGGAGAAGCGCAGGCTCCCATCTCCGGCCAGACAGATAACGAGCGCGTCGGGGTCGGCGATCTGCGCCCCGAGCGCCAGCGGGAGCCCGGAGCCCATGCACCCCAGCCCGCTGGACGTGAGGAACTCCGACCCCGGCCGCATCTCCACGTGCTGCGCGGCCCACATCTGATGGCTGCCCACCTCCGTGGTGTAGACCACCCGCTGACCGCTCCGTGCCGTGTGCTCCCGGACCGCCGCGTTGAGCTGCTCCAGCACGAGCTGGCATTGGAGCGCGCCCGGCTGGGCCTTGTAGGTGGACGGGTATTGTTCGCGGACGGCGGCGATCCGCTCATGCCACGCCGCGTAGCCGCGCGGCGCCCCCACGAGCAGGGTGAGCAGCTCGCGCAGGGTGTGCTTGAGGTCCCCCACCACGCCCAGCTTCCGCTCCGGCATCACCTTCTGGACCTGCTCCCGGGCGATGTCGAAATGGATGAGCCGCTTCGCGTGCGGCGCGAAGGTGCCCGTGTTGCTGGTGATGCGGTCGTCGAACCGCGAGCCCAGGGAGATGACCAGGTCCGCGTTGTCGACGATCCAGTTCGGGACGTAGAACCCGTGCATCCCCACCATGCCGTAGCAGTTCGGGTGGGTGCTCGGCAGCGCCGCCTTGCCCGGGAGTGTGTGCACCACGGGGATGGGCGCCAGCTCCAGCAGTTGCAGCAACTCGTTTCGGGCGTCGGCGATCACCACGCCATGGCCGGCGATGATGACCGGCCGCTCGGCCTTGCGCAGGCACGCCATGACCTCTTCCAGCTCCGGCGAAGCGGGCCGCGGCTTCGTCGCGGTGACGGGCGGCGCGTGAGGCGGCGGCGGGGGCTGGCGCTGCTGCTGGAGGTCCCTGGGGAAGTCGATGAGCACCGGGCCAGGACGGCCGTCGAAGGCCACGCGGACCGCGTCGGCCAGCACGTCGGCCGCGTCCTCCAGGCGCTCCAGGTACGCGACCTTCTTCGCCACCGGGGCGGCGACCTCCGTGATGTTGAGCTCCTGGAACGCGTCGGTGTTCCGGGCGGTGCGCGCCACCTGCCCCGTCACCACGAGCAGCGGGATGTTGTCCCGCAGCGCGTCCGACAGGGGGGTGATGAGGTTGGTCGCGCCCGGCCCGGAGGTCGCCGTGACGACGCACAGCTTTCCCGTAAGCTGGGTGTAGCCCATGGCGGCCCAGGCCGCGCCCTGCTCGGTCTGGAAGCACTGGAGCTGGATGCCCGGACTGGCCTCCAGCGCATCGACGAAGTCCATGACCGCGCCGCCGGTGACCGCGAACGCGCGCTCGACTCCCGCGCGCGTGAGGAGCTCCACGAAGGTATCGGAGCCCGTGCTCGATGTGCGTTTCATGGGATGATTGCCTTTCGCGCCGCCGTCAGCCATTCACCACCGCGTAGTGCCCGGGCACGTATTCCTTGTAGTGCTGACGGTGCGGCTCCAGGTCCGCGACGTTGACCGTTTTGATGCTCCAGCGGATCTTGTGCTGGTACGCATCCCGGATCTCCCCCACGTCCTTGCCGTGCAGGCCGGTGTTGTTGGAGCTGCTGACGAAGTCACCCGGCCGCATCAGCACCCGCCCCTTGAGGGCGTGCAGGGCCTCGTTCAGCCTGGTGATGGCCTCCTTGCCCTCGTCCGAGTACGCGATGGTGCGGTTCTCGAAATAGACGAAGTCGACCGCGCCCTGGACGACGGGGTGCATCGCCGCCTGTCCCAGGCGGGAGTCCTTGTCGTTGTACGTGGTGAGGTCGTCGTACGGCGTATAGAAGTTCGGCTCGCGAAGGATGCGCTCGATGTCCGGCCCCAGGTGCTGGAGCAGGTCGCTGTTGCGGACGAAGGTCGTGAAGATCTCGTTCTCCGCGTGGCTGCGCATGCCCAGGATGTTGACGAAGTCCGGCCGGACGAAGTGGTTGGCCAGGTCCTTGTGGAAGCCAATCGGCAGGAGCGTCTTCTGGGACTGGCTCTTGTAGAGGGCCTTCTGCGGGTAGATGTCGTGGACGATGTCGCCCGCGTTCACGTTCGTGTAGCCAATGGACGGCGTGCCCATCAGCTCCGCGTAGGTGATGAGGAAGCCCTCACCGATGAACGTCTTCTTCAGCTCGTACTTGGACTGGACCGGCCGCTCGAAGTCGAAGGGCGGGACGCCCTCGTCGATGGGGCAGTTGGTGAGGAAGTGGAACGGGTGCGCCACCAGGTCCCGTGCCCGGGCCGTGCGGCAGGCGTCGACGAAGCTGTGAGGCACACGCTCCTGCGCGATGAGCTGGCGGACGGCCAGCTGGAACGCGGGAAACGCGGTGTAGGGATTCGCGGTGATGGAGGCGAGGGCCTCGGTGAAACGCTGCTTGTCCTCGGGCGTGAAGTGATAGTCGACAGCGACGGCGGGCTTGAAGGCAGTGGTCATGGCGGTCTACCGGCGTGGGTTTGAGAGGGATTGCGGCGCCAGGGACGCGAGGAGCGCCCGGGGCGTGGGAAGGTGGTGTTCGAGAAGTTCCAGGTAGCGTGCGACCTGCTTCTCCACGACGTCTCGCGGGAAGAGGCTTCCGCAGTAGCGGCAGTCGAGGACCATGCCGTCGCTGTATTCGACCGCGTACCACATGACGTCGAAGCGGACTTCGGTGGGGAGCACCTCGTGCACCGCGCCAGCGGCCCTGAACTCCGGGGCCACCGGCGCCTCGACGTTGAGCGCGCTGAAGAAGGACGTGGTGAGCGCGAAGCTGTCCGCGCCAGGATCGAAGCCGAGATCCGCCAGGATCCTGTCGTTCTGGTAGCTCTGGTGTTGCATCGCGGAAAGGAGCGCGAACTGTACCTTGGCGGCGCAAGAGGCGAAGGTGTCGCCGTCCTCCAGCCGGACGCGAAGCATCACCAGGTTGATGGCCAGACCGATGAGTGATGGGAAGTGATTGGCGTCACGCCCGTTGACCGGCGTGCCAATGATGATGTCGCGGCTGCCCTCCTGGTCGTGGATGAGCGTGAAGAAGCCGGTGAGGAGCAAGACGAAGGGGCTCACGCCGAGCACTCCGGCCGCGTGCTTGACCTGATCCCACAGCGGCCCCGGGAGCAGGACCCGATACGCGGCCCCCGTCCGGTCCGTGCCGGCCTCCGGGTGGACGAAGTCCGCGAACGGGACGGGCGGGAGCGGCGGCGCGAGGTGCTCCAGCCAGTAGCGCCGGTCCGGCTCGAAGGCACCTTGCGCGAGCAGTCGGTTCTGCCACTCGGAGAAGTCCTTGTACTGGAGCTTCAGCGGTTCGAGCGTGCTGGGGCTCCCGGTCAGGCACTCCACATAGAGGGCGGCCAGCTCCTGGCGCATGAGGAACAGCGACCAGCCGTCCACGATGAGGTGGTGGCCCGTCATGAACAGCAGGGACTGCCCTTCGCCAGCTTGGACGAGGTGCGCGCGCAGCAGTGGCGCGGCTTCAAGATTGAACAGGCGGTTCGCCTCTCCTCGGCGGATGTCGGCGAGCGCGCTCGCCCGGTGCTCTGGCGCGAGCCGCGTCAGGTCGGTGACGGTCAGGACGCAGCGCGCTTCACTTGCGACTACCTGCACGCGCTCGCCACCTTCCATCGGGAAGGCGGTGCGGAGGCTTTCGTGGCGCGCGATGAGGAGGTTGATCGCGCGTTCGATGGGCTCCGCCAGGAGCGCTCCGCCGAGCGGGACCGCGGCGGAGATGTTGGACCAGGTCCGCTGCGGGTCGCGGACGTAGTCGCGCCAGTACCTTCGCTGCGAGGGTGAGAGCGGATACGAGGCGCGTGGCGGAACCAGGACCGGCGGCTCCACGACGTCGGCGGCAAGGGGGCCCAGGGTGTCTCCCGCCGGCGTGGACGCGAAGGGCAGGGTGTCGCCCCTCGCGCGCAGGGCGGCTTCAACGTGCTGGGCCAGCGCGGCGGTGGTGGGCCCCTCGAACAACGCTCGCAGTGGCACGTCGATGCCGAAGGCGGTGCGCACCCGGCCGAGCACCTTCATGGCCAGCAGGGAGTGGCCCCCGAGCGCGAAGAAGCTGTCGAAGACGCCCACGCGCGGCACGCTGAGCAGCTCCGCCCAGAGGGCCACGAGCGTCTCTTCCACCGGTGTGCGGGGCCCCACGAAGGCTCGCTCCGGGTCGGCGGAGGCCAGGTCGGGCGGCGGCAGGGCCTTGCGGTCCACCTTGCCGTTGGACGAGAGGGGCAGGGCGGGAAGCTCCACGAACGCCGCTGGCACCATGAACTCCGGCAGCTTGCCTTGCAGGTAGCTCCGCAGCTCACCTGCTCCGGGCAGCGTCCCTTCGTGCGCCACCAGGTAGGCCACCAATCGCTTTTCGCCGGGCACGTCCTCTCGCGCGAGCACCACCACTTCGCGAATCGACGGGTGCCGTCCGAGCTGCTCCTCGATTTCTCCCAGCTCGATGCGGAAGCCGCGGAGCTTCACCTGATGGTCGAGCCGGCCCAGGAACTCCAGGTTGCCGTCGGGCCTGACCCGGACGAGGTCGCCTGTCTTGTAGAGCCTTGCTCGCGGATCCGCCGAGAACGGATGGGGAACGAAGGCGCCCGCTGTGAGCTCCGGCCGGTTCAGGTAGCCGCGCGCCAGACCGTCGCCGCCGAGATACAGCTCCCCCGCGACGCCGACGGGCACGGGGCGCGCATGGCGGTCGAGGACGTATGCCTCTGTATTGGCGATGGGCCTTCCGAGCGGAATGGACGTGACGCCATCCGCTTCGGTGATGGTGTGGCAACAGGCGAACGTCGTGCTCTCCGTGGGGCCATAGCCATTGATGAGCCGTACCCCGGGGAGGACCTCCAGCGCCCGCTTCACGTGGGGCACCGACAGCGCCTCACCGCCCACCAGGAGCTGGCGCAAGGGCCGCAGCACCTCGGGTTGTGCGTCCATCACCGCGTTGAAGAGGCTGGCGGTGAGCCAGAGCGTCGTCACGCCCTCGCGCCGCACGACCTCGCCAATCGTCGCCAACGTCGGTCGCTCGACGGGAAACACGACCAGCCGGCCACCATTCAGCAGCGGCCCCCAGAGTTCGAAGGTCGAGGCGTCGAAGGAGAGTGAGGCCAGGTGGAGGAATGTCTCTGTCTCGGAGAAGTGCGCGTAGCGCGTCTCCTTGACGAGCCGGACAACGCCCCGGTGCACCACGCAGACACCCTTCGGGCGTCCGGTCGAACCGGAGGTGTAGACCACATACGCCAGACTTTCTGGCCCGGCCCCGCTCACCGGCGCGGGGATGCTCTCGCCAGCCATGGAACTCAGGCCCTCGTCCAGGAGGAGCACCTGGGGACGGCGCGCGGGAAGCCGCTCGACGAGATGGCGCTGCGTGAGCAGCAGGGGCGTGCCCGTGTCCTCCAGCATGAAGGCGAGGCGCTCCTCGGGGTAGTTCGGGTCCAGCGGCAGATACGCGCCGCCGGCCTTGAGGATTCCGAGCAGCCCCACCACCAACTCCAGGGAGCGTTCGACGCACAGGCCCACCAACACCTCGGGCCCCACGCCCATGGAGCGCAGGTGGTGCCCAAGCTGGTTGGCCCGCTGATCCAGCTCCCGGTAGGTGAGCCGCTGGTCCTCGAATACCACCGCCACCGCGTCCGGGGTCTTCTTCGCCTGGGCTTCAAACAGCTCGTGGATGCAGTGCTCGCGCGGGAAGTCCGTCCGTGTCTGATTGAAGGTCCGCACCAGTTGGAGGTGCTCTGCCTCTGTCAGCAAAGGCAGCCGCGAGACGGACTGCTCCGGTTCAGCCACAATCCCTTTCAGCAGTGTCTGGTAGTGGCCCGCCAGCCGCTCCACCGTCTCCGCGTCGAAGAGGTCGGTGTTGTATTCCAGCGAGCCCTTCAGCCCGTCCGCCGTCTCTTCCAGGAAGAGCGTCAGCTCGAACTTCGCCACCGTCTGCGCGACGGGCATGGGCGTGAGCTTCGCCTCGCCCAAGGACAGCTCCGGCATGGGTGCGTTCTGGAGGACGAACATCACCTGGAAGAGGGGCGAGCGACTCAGGTCGCGCGCGGGGGCCAGCTCCTCCACCAGCTTCTCGAAGGGGACGTCCTGGTGGACGTAGGCGCCCAGCGTCACCTCGCGCACGCGCTTGAGCAGCTCCCGGAAGCTGGGCTCGCCGCTCAAGTCGGTGCGCAGCACCAGCGTGTTGACGAAGAAGCCGATGAGTCCTTCTGTCTCCGCGCGAGTGCGGCCGGCGATGGGAGAGCCAACGACGATGTCGTCCTGCCCGCTGTGCCGGTGCAGGAGCACCTGGAAGGCCGCGAGCAGCGTCATGAAGAGGGTGCTGCCTTCGCGACGGCTCAGTGCCGCGAGCGCAGAGGACAGCTCACGGGGCAGGGCCACCGGCAGCACGCTTCCTCGGTGCGAGCGCACCGAAGGGCGCGGCCGGTCCGTGGGAAGTTCCAACGCGGGCGGCGCTCCAGCCAGGTGCTGCTTCCACCAGGAGAGTTCCGCCTTCAGCACTTCGCCCGACAGCCACTGCCGCTGCCAGAGGGCATAGTCGGCGTACTGAATGGGCAATGCGGGAAGTGAGGCGGCATGGCCCGCATGGAGTGCGCCGAGTTCCCGGATCAGCACTCCCAGCGACCAACCGTCCGAGACGATGTGATGCAGCGTCAGCAGCAGCACGTGCTCCTGCTCCGAACGCTTGAGCAGCGTGGCCCGGAGCAGTGGCCCGTGGGCGAGGTCGAAGGGCGTCTCCGCCTCCTGCTTCGCCAGCCGTTGCACCTCTGCCTGCCAGGCGGCTTCCTCCGGCGTGTGCAACTCCACGACTTTCAGGCGCAGCGCCAACTCGGAGGCAATGGCCTGATGCGGCTGTCCTTCGATGTTGGGGAAGGTGGTGCGCAGCGCTTCATGGCGTTGCACCAGCGCCTGGAGCGCCTGCTCCAGCGCGCTCGCATTGAGCGGCCCGGACAGGTGCACGGCCGTGGGGACGTTGTAGAGGGGGCTGTCGGGCTCCAGTCGGTCGAGCAGCCACAACCGCTGCTGGGCGAAGGAGAGCGGCAGCAATCCCTCACGAGGCGCGGGGACGAGCGCTGGAGCGGCGGGGGATGCCCCGGCGCGCATGGCGGCTTCGACGAGCGCAGCCACTGCGGCGACGGTGGGCGTTTCGAACAGGGCACGCAGCGGCACATCGACGCCGAAGGCGATGCGCACCCGGCCGAGCACCTGCATCGCCAGCAGCGAGTGGCCTCCGAGGTCGAAGAAGCTGTCGAAGAGGCTCACGCGGGGCACGCGAAGCACCTGCGCCCAGACGGTGGCCAGCACCTCTTCCACCGGCGTGCGGGGGCCCACGAAGTCGCGTGCCAGGTCCGCCGAAGCGAGGTCCGGCGGCGGCAGGGCCTTGCGGTCCACCTTGCCGTTGGGCGTCAGCGGCAGGACTGGAAGCGCCACGAATGCCGTCGGCACCATGTAGTCCGGAAGCCTGCCCTGAAGGTGGCTTCGCAGCTCGCCCAGGCCGGGCAGGGGCGTCTCGTGTCCCACCACGTAGGCCACGAGACGTTTCTCACCCGGCGCATCTTCCCGCGCGATCACCACGGCCTGCCGCACGGAGGGGTGCTGCGACAGGATGGATTCGATTTCCCCCAGCTCGATGCGGAAGCCCCGGAGCTTCACCTGATGGTCGGCGCGGCCCAGGTACTCCAGGTTGCCATCCGGCAGCCAGCGGCAGAGGTCCCCGGTCTTGTACAGGCGTGCGTCCGGCTCATCGCTGAACGGGTCCGGGCGGAATCTCTCCGCGGTCAGCGCGGGACGGTTCCGGTAGCCACGCCCCACTCCCGCTCCTCCGATGTAAAGCTCGCCAGGGACGTTGAGCGGAACCGGTTGCAGCCGCGCATCGAGCACATAGAGCCGTGTGTTCGCGATGGGGCGGCCGATGGGAACGGGACCGGTCTTTGCCACATCGGCGGGCGCCTCGTAGATGCAGCAGCCGACGACGGTCTCCGTGGGACCGTATTCGTTGATGAGCCGGGTCGCGGGCGCGGAGCGCTGGAAGAAGGACAGCGCTTCCCACGACAGGGCCTCGCCGCCGATGACGAGGGCGCGTGCTCGGCCCGCTGCCCGCTCGGGTCGTAGGAGACGAGGAATCAGTTCGAGGTGCGCCGGGGTGAGCTTGACGAGGCTGAAGTCGTCGTGGCGGTCGAGCGCATCCACGAGCACGTCGATTCCATCACGCTCGGGCAGGAGCACCACCGGCTGTCCGACCAGCAGCGGGGAGAACAGGCCGGTGATGGTGAGATCGAAGCTGATGGAGGAATGGACGGGAGCGCCCCGCCCATTGACGACGTCATAGGCCTGGGTGCACCAGGCCAGGTAGTTGACGAGCCCGCGGTGGGGGATCATCACGCCATTCGGTTTGCCCGTCGAACCCGAGGTGTAGATGACGTAGGCCAGACCTTCTGGCCCACCTCCGCTCTCTGGCTTGTCCATTCGCTCGCGGGCGATGTGCTCCCAATCCGTATCCAGCAAGAGCGTCCGGGCCCGGTGCTTCGGGAGTCCATCAACGCGCTGCCGCTGCGTGAGGAGGATGGGCGTACCGGAGTCCTCCAGCATGAAGGCGAGGCGCTCCTCGGGGTAGCTCGGGTCCAGTGGCAGATACGCGCCCCCTGCCTTGAGGATTCCAAGCAGCCCCACCACCAGCTCCAGGGAGCGTTCGACGCACAGGCCCACCAGCACCTCGGGCCCCACGCCCATGGAGCGCAGGTGGTGTCCAAGCTGGTTGGCCCGCTGATCCAGCTCCCGGTAGGTGAGCCGCTGGTCCTCGAATACCACGGCCACCGCGTTCGGGGTTTTCTTCGCCTGGGCTTCGAACAGCTCGTGGATGCAGCGCTCACGCGGGAAGTTGGTTTGCGTCTGATTGAAGGCCCGCACCAGTTGGTGGTGCTCCGGCTCCGTCAGCAAAGGCAGCCGCGAGACGGACTGCTCCGGTTCGGCCACAATCCCTTCCAGCAGCGTCTGGTAGTGGCCCGCCAGCCGCTCCACCGTCCCCGCGTCGAAGAGGTCGGTGTTGTATTCCAGCGAGCCCTTCAGTCCGTCCGCCGTCTCTTCCAGGAAGAGCGTCAGCTCGAACTTCGCCACCGTCTGCGCGACGGGCATGGGTGTGAGCTTCGCCTCGCCCAGGGACAGCTCCGGCATGGGGGCGTTCTGGAGGACGAACATCACCTGGAAGAGGGGCGAGCGGCTCAGGTCGCGCGCGGGGGCCAGCTCCTCCACCAGCTTCTCGAAGGGGACGTCCTGGTGGACGTAGGCGCCCAGCGTCACCTCGCGCACGCGCTTGAGCAGCTCCCGGAAGCTGGGCTCGCCGCTCAAGTCGGTGCGCAGCACCAGCGTGTTGACGAAGAAGCCGATGAGTCCTTCGGTCTCCGCGCGAGTGCGGCCGGCGATGGGAGAGCCGACGACGATGTCGTCCTGCCCGCTGTGCCGGTGCAGGAGCACCTGGAAGGCCGCGAGCAGCGTCATGAAGAGGGTGCTGCCTTCGCGACGGCTCAGCGCCGCGAGCGCAGAGGACAGCTCGCGGGGCAGGGCCACCGGCAGCACGCTTCCTCGGTGCGAGCGCACCGAAGGGCGCGGCCGGTCCGTGGGAAGTTCCAACGCGGGCGGCGCTCCAGCCAGGTACTGCTTCCACCAGGAGAGTTCCGCCTTCAGGACTTCGCCCGACAGCCACTGCCGCTGCCAGAGGGCGTAGTCGGCGTACTGGATGGGCAATGCGGGAAGCGATGAGGCGCGGCCTTGCGAAGCGGCTTCGTACAGCGCCGCCACCTCACGGACCAGCACACCCAAAGACCAGCCATCGGAGACGATGTGGTGCAGCGTGAGCAACAGCACGTGCTCCTGCTCCGAACGCTTGAGCAGCGTGGCCCGGAGCAGCGGCCCACGGGCGAGGTCGAAGGGCGTCTCCGCCTCCTGCTTCGCCAACCGTTGCACCTCTGCCTGCCAGGCGGCTTCCTCCGGCGTGTGCAGCTCCACCACTTTCAGGCGCGGCGCCAGCTCGGGGGCGATGGCCTGATGCGGCTGTCCTTCGATGCTGGGGAAGATGGTGCGCAGTGCTTCATGGCGTTGCACCAGCGCCTGGAGCGCCTGCTCCAGCGCGATCGCATTGAGCGGCCCCGACAGGTTCACGGCGGCGGGGACGTTGTAGAGGGGGCTGTCGGGATCCAGGCGGTCAAGCAGCCACAACCGCTGCTGGGCGAAGGAGAGCGGCAGCAATCCCTCACGAGGCGCGGGGACGAGCGCTGGCGCGGTGGGGACCGTCCCGGCGCGCATGGCCGCTTCGACGAGCGCGGCCACTGCGGCGACGGTGGGTGTCTCGAACAACGCGCGCAGCGGCACATCGACACCGAAGGCGGTGCGCACCCGGCCGAGCACCTGCATCGCCAGCAGCGAGTGACCTCCGAGGTCGAAGAAGCTGTCGAAGAGGCTCACGCGGGGCACGCGGAGCACCTGCGCCCAGACGGTGGCCAGCACCTCTTCCACCGGCGTGCGGGGGGCCACGAAGTCGCGTGCCAGGTCCGCCGAAGTCAGGTCCGGCGGCGGCAGGGCCTTGCGGTCCACCTTGCCATTGGGCGTCACGGGAAGAACCGGAAGCTCCACGAACGCCCCTGGCATCATGAAGTCCGGGAGCTTGCCTCGCAGGTGGCTGCGCAGCCCACCTGCGCCGGGAGACTGCCCTTCGCGTGGCACCACGTACGCCACGAGCTGCTTGTCCCCAGGAGCGTCCTCGCGTGCCAGCACCACCGCGTCACGAACCGACGGGTGCTGCGCGAGCACGCTCTCGATCTCGGCAAGCTCGATGCGGAAGCCTCGAATCTTCACCTGATGGTCGGCGCGCCCGAGGAACTCGAGGACACCGTCCGCGCGGTAGCGCACCAGATCGCCAGTGCGGTAGAGGCGCGCTCCGGCTTCGGGGCCGAACGCGTCGGGGATGAAGCGCTCCGCCGTCAGGTCCGGTCGGTGCGCGTAACCCCGGCCGAGCCCTCGACCCCCGATGTAGAGCTCGCCGGGCACGCCGATCGGTACGGGCTGGAGGTGCGGGTCGAGCACGTAGACGCGCACCCCCGGGAGCGGGCGACCGATGGGGGGCGGCTGCATTCCCTCCGACGCCTGGATGGGACTCCAGGTCGCGAGGATGGCCGCCTCGGTCGGACCGTAGTGGTTGGTGAAACGGAACGGCGGCGCGTGCCTCGGGGCGCGTTGCACCTTGTCGGATCCGGTGAGCAACGCACGGAGCGGGAATCCCGCCGGGAGCGCTCCCTCGACGATGGCCTCGGCGAGGACCGGCGGCAGGTGCGCGAGCGTGATGGCCTCTCGCTGGAACCACTCCACCAGCCGCGCCGACGAGAACCGCGTCTCCTCGTCCACGATGTGCACCGACGCGCCCACCGAGAGCGCGGGCCACAGCTCCAGCCCGCAGGCGTCGAAGCCCATCACCGCCTGCTGCGCGACCCGATCCGCAGGAACGACGGCGTACTCCTTCACGAACCAGCGGACCAGGTTGGTCAGCCCGCCGTGCCGGTTCTCCACCCCCTTGGGCCGTCCCGAGGAGCCGGAGGTGTAGATGACATAGGCGAGGTTGTCGCGCTGGACGCCGGTCGCCGGAGCGTCGCCACTCCGCGCGGCGATGGCGACCCGGTCATCGTCGAGAAAGACGATGCGCGGTGCCGCGGCGCGCACCGTCTCACGCAGCCGCCCCATGGTGACGAGCACGGGCGACCGGGCATCTTCGAGCATGAAGGACAGCCGGTCCGCAGGATAGGTCGGGTCGAGCGGCAGATACGCTCCGCCCGCCTTGAGGATCCCCAAGAGCCCCACCACCAGCTCCACCGAACGCTCCATGCACAGCCCGACCCGCACCTCCGGGCCCACCCCCAGCCCCCGCAGGTGGTGCGCGAGCTGATTCGCTCGACGGTTGAGTTCGCCATAGGTGAGTCGCTGCGCCCCGAAGCTCACCGCCAGGGCCCCGGGCGCCGTCCGGGCCTGAGCCTCGAACAGCTCGTGGAGGCAGACGTCCCTGGGCTGCTCCGCCGCCGTCTCGTTCCACTCGCTCAGCAGCCGGTGTCGCTCCCCGGCGGTCAGGAGCGACAGCTCCGACACCCGCCGCCGCGGTGCCTCCACGAGCCCCTCCACCAGCCGCTGGAAGTGCCCCGCCATCCGTTCGATCGTCGCCGCATCGAACAGGTCGGTCGCGTACTCGATGGCCGCGGAGAGTCCTCCGTTCGTCTCCACCATCGAGAGGCCGAGGTCGAACTTCGCCGTGCCCGGCACTCCGCCATCCGGCCGCTGGAGCACGGGCGTCCACGTGAGTCCCGGGAGGGCCAGCTCGGGAAAGGGCACGTTCTCCAGCACGAAGCCCGCGCGGAAGAGCGGGTTGAGGTCCTGTCCCCGGGGCGCCCCGACGGCGCTCACCACCTGATCGAAGGGCACTTCCTGGTGACGGAGCGCGCCTTCGACGACACCGCGAAGCCTGCGCATCAGCACGCTGCCCTCCGGATCGCCGGACAGGTCGCAGCGGAGGACGAGCGTGTTCACGAAGAAGCCCACCACGTCGCGCAGCTCACGCCGATCGCGCCCCGCGGTGACGGTGCCAATCCCGAAGTCCGCCTGCTGGTGGGAGTAGCGATGCAGCAGCGTGGCCCAGGCCGTCAGGAGCGCGACGTACAGCGTGCAGGACTCGCGGCGCGCCAGGTCCTTCAATGCCGACGTGAGCCCCGCCGGCAGCGCGAAGGCGTACGCGTCACCCGCATGGGTCGTTCCACGGCCAGGTGTCCGGGGCGTCGGGAAGTCCAGCCGGGGCAGCCCCGCGAGCTTCTGCTTCCACCACGCCACCGAACGTCGGGCGTCCTCTCCCTGGAGCCACGCGTCCTGCCAGCGGACGTAGTCGGCGTAGCGCACCGGAAGCTCCGCGAGCGTCCGGGGCGAGCCTGTGCGGAAGCCCTCGTACAGCTCGGCCAGCTCGCGGGCGAAGACACCAATGGACCACGCGTCGGTGATGATGTGGTGCTGCGTGAGCAGGAGCACGTGCTCCGCGTCCCTGAGCGCCACCAGGGTGAGCCGCACCAGTGGCCCCCGGGTGAGATCGAAGGGAGCCGTGGCGTGCTCCTCCGAGAGCCGGGCCAGCTCCGCCTGCCGCTTCTCCAGGGGGAGGTCGCGCAGATCAACGACGGGCAGCGCCAGGAGGGCAGGGCCGGAGATGACGAGTCCCGGCCGGCCTTCCGACTCGGGGAAGGTGGCCCGCAGCATCGGGTGGCGCGTGACGAGCGCGTTCAGGCTCCTGCGCAGCGCGCCCGCGTCGAGGGCGCCCTTCATGGAGAGCCCGGCGTGGATGTTGTACAGCGCGCTGCCGGGCGCCAGCCGGTCGAGCACGAGCAGTCGCGCCCCGCCCGCCGACAGGGGACCCGGCTCCGTCTCCAACTGCTCCGAGCGGGAGATGGGCACCGGCTGCCCCTGCTCCGTGCTCCCCTCCAGGTGCCGCAGCAGCGCGGTGAGGCTCGGCTGCTCATACAGCAGGGCGGGGGAGACCGGCCGGTCCAGACGGGTCTCCAGGTCTCCAGACAGGCCCACGAGGTCCTTGGAGTCCATCCCGTAGTGGGCGAACGGCTGCCCCGGATCAATTGCCCCCACGGGCGTGCCGGTGAGCGCGGCGATCCTCGCGAACAGCCAGGCTTCCAGTCCCTGCGCCGCCGCGTCCTCCGGTGACGGCTCGACCCTCGCCGGGGCGAACGCCACCTCCGACACGAGCGAGAGCGTTCCTTCCACGAAGGCGTTGCGGCACGCGTGGCGCTGCACCTTGCCGCTCGTCGTCTTCGGCAGCGTCCGCGATTGCAGGAGCGCCACCGCGTGCACGACGACCCCGTGCTCCGCCGCCACCGCCTCCCGGATCGCCGCCGCGACCTCGGCCGCTGGCGTGCCAGCGCGCTCGTCCACCTCCGCGACGACGACGAGCTGCTCCTCGCCCGCCACCTCCAGCCCGAACGCCGCGGCACACCCCTGCCGCACCGCCGTGTGGGCCTGCTCGGCGGTCAGCTCCACATCCTGCGGGTACAGGTTGCGCCCACGCACGATGATCAGGTCCTTGAGCCGCCCCGTGACGAACAGCGCGCCCCCGTGCTGGAAGCCCAGGTCGCCCGTCCGCAGGAAGGGCCCCTCACCCGTGTCCGCGATCCGCGCCTCGAACGTCTTCGCGGTCGCCTCCGGGTTGTTCCAGTAGCCCCGCGCCACGCTCGGCCCGGAGACCCAGATCTCCCCCACCGAGTCATCGCCCGCACGCCGTCCGCTCACCGGGTCGACGATGGCCACCCGCTGCTCCAGCCAGGTGTGCCCGCAGCCCACCAGCGTGCGCGCGCCGTGCGACTCCTCCGCCAGGGGCACCACGCGCCCCTGCTCCAGTGCCGGCACGTCGAGCGAGACGACGACGGGGGGCGCCGCGGCCTTCACCGGCCCGGTCACGAACAGCGTGGACTCGGCGAGCCCGTAGCACGGGTAGAAGACCTCCCTGCGGAAGCCATGCGCCGCGAAGGCCGCCGCGAAGCGCTCGAGCGTCGCCGTGCGCACCGGCTCCGCCCCGTTGAAGGCCACGTCCCAGCTCGACAGGTCCAGCCCGGCGCGCTCCGCCTCCGTGACCTTTCGCACGCACAGGTCGTAGGCGAAGTTCGGCCCGCCGCTCGTCGTCCCCCGGAAGGTGGAGATGGCGCGCAGCCAGCGCGACGGGCGCTGCAGGAAGGCCAGCGGAGACATCAGCGTGCACGGCATGCCGATGTAGAGCGGCTGCAGCACGTTCCCGATGAGTCCCATGTCGTGGTAGAGCGGCAGCCAACCGACGCCGCTGCTCCCCTCGATGGAGTGGCCGAAGCCCTGCTTGAGCATCCGCTCGTTGTGCAGGAGGTTGTCGTGGGTGATGACGACGCCCTTCGGCGTCCCGGTAGACCCCGACGTGTACTGCAGGAACGCGACGCCCGAGGTCGCGAGCGCCGGACGTCGCCAGGCGTCCGCCTCGTCGTCGGGCACCGCATCCGACGCCACCCACTGGAGCTCTCCCAGCTCCGGCGCCATGGGATGCAGCGCCTCGGCCATCCCCGCGATGGCCGCCGTGGTGAGCACCAGCCGCGCGTCACAGTCCCGAGCGATGGCGCGGAGCCGGCCCAGCGTCCGCTCCAGACGACCTGGATCCGGCGGGTAGGCAGGGGCGGCAATCACGCCCGAGGCGAGGCATCCCAGGAACGCCACCACGAAGTCGAGCCCCGGCGGGTACAGCAGCAGCGCCCGTTCTCCCGTGGCCCCGGCGCGTTGCAGGGCCGCCGCCACCGCGCGCACCCGGCGGTCCAGCTCCGCCCACGTCAGCGTCTCCACCGGCCCGTCGGAGTCGCCGGTCGTCAGGTAGCGGTAGGCGAGCCGATGGGGCTGCGCAGCGGCATGCAACTCCAGATGGCCGCTGATCGACGTGGGGGTACGCATGCCCGCAACACTAAACGTTGCGAACCAAACGTGAATACACAGAAATGGCTGCGGAACCGTGAAGGGCCGTTCAGCGGGGGGCCTGTCATACGGGCCGTGCTCCGCCTGCCGACCGGGGAATCACTCCGCGTCGTGCCTGAGTCCGTTTGCCCATCCAAGACCGCATTCACCCATGCGAGAAGTTTTCACGTATGGGCTTCGGTGGATGAAGTGGGGGCCCGCCGCGGCTAGCGGTCGAAGAAAGAGGCCTGCTGGAATCTCATTCCCGCCAGGACCTGTTGCACCCGTTCCCCGGACAGCGACCCGATGTATTCGCCCAACCGGGACTTCTCGACCGAGGACACCTGCGACACCACGAGGACGCTCTGCCTGGGCAGGTTGCCTTCGCCCACGTCGAGCAGCACGTTGCCGGGTTCGTTCGCCCGCTTCAGGTTCGACGTCAATGCACAGACAATCACGGTGTGGATGCGGGAGCGGTTGAAGACATCCTCCTGGAGCACCACATGGGGGTGGGGGATGGGCGGAATCGACCCCCGCGACTCATCCGACTCCATCCAGAAGAGGTCCCCCTGGTGGATGGCGTCGGGGCGCCGGTCCGTTCGTGTGTCTGGCTTCGTCTCCATGCGGGCACCCATCGCATCGCGCTGACCTGCGCCAGGACTCCTACCCCAGCGTGGCGGACGGGCAAAGCCCCCGCTGGAGAGGGCCGTGATTCAGGGCTCCCAGCGGACGCGGTAGGAGCAGGCGTGGCCGTCGAAGTCGAACGGTTCGACCCGCAGGTTGCGGGCCCCGGCCTTCGTCAGGCTCGCTTCGATGATGCCCTGCAGGTAGCCGGGGTTCCCGTTGCACTCGCTCACCCGGATGACGTGGTGCGCGGGGCCCTGCGTGTCGAGTTCGGACTTCTGGTAGTTGTTCACGGTGGCGAAGCTCTCCTGGATCCGGACGACGACCCGCTCCGGGCCGAAGATGGGCCACATCGACACGAGCGCCTTGCCCAGCATCGTCTGCTCCATCCCCTGGATGATGCCGATGCCGAGCCGCCGGTAGCCCTCGGAGACCTCGGCGTCCGGATGCAGATGCGACGCGGTGATCCGCAGGGCTTCGGCGAAGACCGTCCGGGGTGTGTTCCGGGGAAGCTTCAGGTCGAGGTCCAGCCCGGCGTCTCTCAACTTGTCCTGGAGCTCTGGCGTGAGACGTCTGCCAATGGAACGAAAGAGGCCCTCGATCGTATGCCGATAGACAATCTCTTCACTCATGTGGCATCCCCCCGTGTCCTCGAAAGCGTAACGCACTCCCGGTGTGACAACGCAAGGGCAGGCCCCGCGAATCCGTCCATGCTTTCTGGGATACCGCTGATACTTGGAAAACCCTTGAGGTATCACCTGCACGGAGATGTCAGTCCGCGTCAGAGGACGCCAGAGGGCGTTGAGGCGTGCACGTGGCCCGCTTTCAGGGTGCCCGGGCCCCGCGCGGAGAGGGCGATGCAGAGTTGCGCGGCCCAGTACAGCAGCATGATGGCGTAGCCCGCGCCGGGCAGGGGCCGCACGAACAGCTTGATGGACAGCAGGCCGTCACTGGCGGCGAACAGCAGCGCGCCCGTGAACGCCAGCCACTGCTCGCGCCGCGCGAGCCCCGGACTGCCCAGCAGCGCCCAGGCCCGCCAGCCCATCGTGCAGATGACGGCGACATAGGCCATCACAGGCAGCGTCATGCTCCCCAGCCCGGGCCCCAGGGCCACGCTGGCGCCTACCGCCAGGACCCCGAAGGGGATGGCCCTGCGCAGGTGGAGCGTCCGCGTCACGGTGAGGTATCCGGCCGCATAGCTGACATGGGCCAGCAGGAAGGCCCCCAGGCCCGGCAGGAACAGCTCGGGCCCCACATCCAACAGCACGTCTCCCAGCAGCGACAGGGCCAGTCCCGCGAAGATCCACCGTGCGTAGCGCCCCCGGGGCTGCCACAGCCACAGGAGCAGGCAGAGCATCGGCAGCGCCTTGGTGGCCACGCGGATGTCCCGGCGCTCCAGGTCCAGCGCCAGCAGGAAGCCCACCGCGCCCGCGAGGCCCACGCCCGCGAGGATCCTCGTTCCACCTGTCAGCTCCCGACCCATGGCGGGCACCTTACCCCGCGATGTGCTCCAACCCCAGACAGATGCGTTCCCTTCTCCTGGGATTTTTTCCGCGAGACAGGACCGCTTCTGGTGAGCGATTCAATGACAGCTGGATTTATACGCCCAGGTCCGTGCGCGTCATGAGTGCTTCACGCTGAAGAATAGGCTCCCACCGTGGCCCTGTTCAGAGGGAAGGGGATGGGGCTGCCCTGCCGCGTCTGTCGAATGCGTTCGGGATTCGACCCTGGAAAGAAGTCAGGTCCCGGGGGCTTGTGGCATGCGGGACGGACTGGCACCATTTCAACTGAAATGCTGGATATACCGGGATGGCGGGTGTCGGTGTGGCTGCCATTCGAATGGAGAACAGCGTGCAACGAACGGATGTGATCCGGCTCACCGACGGCCGACTTCAGCATCACGAGCAGTTCGGAAACTCTTCGAGGATCGTGCTGCGCGTCAGCGAGCGCTACCGGTTCGCGCTGGAGGTCCTGGCCCGGCGGGATGCGCGTCTGCGTGACGTCGCGGGCCGCATCGAGGCCTTGGACGCCACGACGGCGGAAGCCGTGTTTGGCGATCTGCTCGTGCGCGCGGCGCTGGAGGCCGCGATCAGCCGACTGGAGACGTCAGGACCGGATGGGGCCGCGGGCAAGGAGCTGCCCGGGTTGCTGGGGGAAGCCCTCGCATGTGTCGCGCGAACGCCGGGCCGGTGCCTCTCTCGCTCTGCGATGGGACGCGACCTGGCCGTGGGCCCCGGGGGCAAGGTCTGGGTGTGGGACCTTCCGGAGGAGGCGACGCCCCTTCGCGACAGGCTGCGCGAGAGCATCCGCACCGGGTTCATGCCGGGCGCTGAAAGCAGCGTCGATATCATCCGCCCCACGCTGTCCATGGTCGCGGGACTGGAGCGCGCTTGCGTGCTGATCCAGCGGCTGGTGCCGGAGATGACGGCCAGCATCTTCCGACACCTGCACTCCATCGCCATCGCGAACATCCGGGGGCCGCGAGGCCGGATGTTGACGGGCTCCGGGGGCGACGGCACCCCGTGCATGATCTTCATCGACCCGCACGAGCTGGAGAACCCCTGGGATACGGCGGGTCACATCCTGCATGAGGCCATCCACCTCAAGCTCTCCGACCTGATTCGCACGGGCGCCATCGTGACGGATGACGGCCCTGTCGAGCTGGCCTGGGGCAGGAAGACCTCACTGTCGAACAGCATCTTCGCCTACCACGCGTACGCGCACATGCAGGTGTTCCGAGCCGCCGTGGAGCACCTCGGGCCTGGCTGCCACGCGGAGTTCGGCGCGCCTCGGGACTACAGCGCGCCGGCCCACGCGATGTCGGTGGTGAACAACGACACCCAGAAGCCCTTCTCCCGGGCGGAGGAGCGGCTCGACTTCCTGCACACCCAACTGGAAGGCCCCCTGGCGTCGCGGGTGACGCCGTACGGGCGGGAGATGATCGCCTGGCTCTGGGAGGCGATCCGTCCCCTGGAGGCCCTGGGCAGCGACCGGCCCGGCGGACCGATGGGGCCTGTCGCGAAGCCACCGGTGCTCACCCAGGGCCGGGCCCCCTCGCCGGTGCGCTATCGCCAGGGCCGGGACCTCTCCCTGCGCCGCTCGCCGTCCTCGGAGGTGCTGTTCGCCCTGGATCCGGGCTCGCGGAAGATCGTCACGCTGAACCTTCCGGCCTGGCTGGCCTTCGAGCTGTGCGACGGCAAGACCGAGGAAGAGATGCTGTCCTCCTATACCGCGTCGCTGGGACTCGGGGCCGAGCGCGCCTGGGCCCAGCTCGCGCCGACCCTCGAGGGACTCGTGTCGAGTGGAATGATTGAACCGGTCACCGAAGGGCGGGTGTCGTGATGAGCGCTTCGGACGTCATCCACGCGGCGGACCGGGCCCTGACCGGGCATCCCTCCTTCGGAGACTCGCCGCGCATCCTCGCGAAGGTCCTGACCCGCTATCGCTTCGGCCTGGAGCTGTTCGCCGAGCGGCTGCCCTCCCTGTCTCACGCGGTGACCGCCGTGGAGGCGCTCAACGATGTCGATGCACGTCGCATCTTCTTCGACCCGCTGGTCCGGCTGACGCTGGAGCAGGCCTTCTCCGACCTGGAGGCGGGCCGGCTGGCGTCACCCCATCCCCTGGAGGAGATGTTGCCCGGAGCGCTGGAGGCGCTTCCCCTGGGACTGTGCGAGTCGCGCATGCCGTCGCGCTTTCGCGTGGGCACGGAGACCCCGAAGTGGCTGTGGGACGTGGCCCAACGGGGTGATGCCTATTCCAAGGCGCTGCATGCGGCGTTCGACGGCATCTTCCTGACGAACCCCAAGAGCGGCGGGAAGCTGCTGAGCCCGGATGCCTCCGCGCAGGGGAAGATCAACGACTCCATCGCGCTGCTCTCCCAGCTGCTGCCGCATTCTGGCGCGAGCGCGCTGACGCACATCGAGGCCATCGCGCTGCTCAGCGCCCGGCTCGAAGGTGGCACCGTCCTGTCCGCCGCCGGCGGGGACCTGACGCCCTCCACCATCTTCCTGTCGCTGAAGGACCTGGGGAACCCCTGGGATGTCGCCGGGTGCCTGCTGCACGAAGGGCTTCACATGAAGCTCTTCGACGCCACCCGCTCGGTGTCGATCGCGGCGAAGCCCGAGGAGACCATCCAGGTGCCCTGGCGGGACGTGCGCTGGTCCATCGTCCGCACGGTGTTCGCCTACCATGTGTATGTCCATCTGGCGCTCTTCAAGGCCGCCGCGCTGTCGGCGGACCGTTCGCTCATCGAGCGCTTCGGGGACCCGTCCGCCTACGCCACGCGTCCGCATGCGATGTCGGTGGTGAACAACGACGGCGGCTCGCGCTTCGGACGCTCGGTGGACCGGGCGCGCTACCTGGGCGAACAGCTCCAGACGGAGTGGTCGCATCTGCTGACGCCTCAAGGGCGGGACTTCGTCCGGTGGCTGAGTGACTCCCTGGCACCCGTCGACCGCGAGGTGTTCAGCAAGGCGGCCGGAGGGCGCGCGAGCGCCCCCGAGAAGGCGGCCTACCAGAAGGTTCGCGGTCTGCGGGCCCGCCCCTCGACCCGGGGCGAGTGCCTGATGGTCTTCTCGCCGGACGCGCCAAAGCTGCATTGGCTCGATCTGAATGCGTGGCTGATCTTCGAACTCAGCGATGGCCGGACGTTCGCTGAGATGGAGCGGGCGTATCTGGAGGCGATCGGGGGGCGTGTTGCCCCCGATGAAGCACGCCGCCAGCTGCGCACGGGACTGGAGACGCTTGTACGCAGCACCCTCGTAGAGCCAACCCGGCAGCAAGGAGAAATCGCATGAACAACGGATCGCAGTGGCTTGAGACCGTGAAGGACCTCCTGGCCAAGAAGGAGCAGCTGCAGGAGCCGACCGTGACGTGCGGGTCGAGTGCGGAGCGCCAGTGGTGGCCGCCGTACATCGTCTCCGACACGGCGAAGAAGGAAGACTGATTCAAGGTCGGTCCGAGGATCCGCCCGCCGTGTCCGCGCTCGCATGCGGGCGCGGCGGGCCCCAGGACCGGATGACCGGACGTCAACGCCGTGCGGACCTCCCAGACCCGCCGAGGGCATCCAGCGAATGAGCACCTATGACGTCGTGGTGGCGGGAAATGGCGCGTTGGGTCTGGCGACCGCGCGTGCCCTGTCGCTCCAGGATTCCAACCTGCGAATCGCCGTGGTGGGACCCGCGGGCCGACCCGGTGGCGCGTCCGGCGCCGCGGGCGCGATGCTGGGCTGCTATGGCGAGGTGACGGCCCCACTGCTGCGCACCGCGCCGGGCCGGGCGCGGCATGCCCAGGGGGTGCTCGCCGCCCGCCTCTGGCCCGCGTGGCTGGAGGGCTTGAACAGCGAGCTGCCCCCGGAGGAGCAGGTGCGGCTCGATGCCGGCACCATCGTGTTCAGCAACGCGAAGTCGGGAACCATCGAGGATGAGAACTACGCCGCCATCCAGCAGGCGGCGACGGCGGAGGGCGAGCCCTTCGAGGAGCTGGATCCGAACCAGGTTCCCGGCCTGTACCCCGCGGAGGACTGCCGGCCGAAGCGGGCCTTGTTCCTGCCGCGCGAGGGCTCGGTGGACGCAAGCCGCCTGCTGCGGGGGCTCACGCGGGTCCTCGAACAGTGCTCCAGGGTTTCGCTCATCGACGGGGCGGTCAAGGCGCTCGACGTGAGCGCGGGGCGTGTCACCGGCGTCCGGCTCGAGGATGGCCGGACGCTCGCGGCCCCCCAGGTGGTGCTCGCCATGGGCGTCGGGACGCAGGCGGTCCTCGACGAGCTTCCGGAGCTGGCGCGCCGCATCCCGCGCATCTTCAGCGGGGGAGGGACGTCGCTGCTGCTCCAGGTGCCGAAGACCCAGCTCAAGCACGTGGTGCGGACGCCGAACCGCGCGTTCGCCTGCGGCCTCCACGGCATGCCCCGCGCGGGCAACCAGCTCTACTTCGGCGCGACGAACATCCTGATGGCGCGACCGATGCTGCGCACCACGCCGGCGGACATGTTCTTCCTGCTGGAGTGCGTCCTGGAGCAGATCGACCAGGACCTCTGCGCCGCGCAGCTCGTCGGCTGGCAGGCGGGCAACAGGCCCGTCACCGTGGACACCTGTCCCCTGATGGGCCCGACGTCCGTGGACGGACTGTGGCTGCTCACCGGCACCTACCGGGACGGCCTGTTCCAGTCGCCCCTGCTCGGCCAGCACCTGGCGCGGCGGATGCGCGGGGAGTCCGGGCTCGTCAACGAGGACTTCCTGCCGGAGCGCAAACCCATCTCCCTCTACACGCTGGCGGAGGCGCGAGCGGAGGCGCTCAAGCACTACCTGGCCATGGGCTGGGAGCACGGCATCCGCCTGCCGAAGGTCGGCTGGCACCGCTCCTTCCCCCGGTTCTACCAGCAGATGCTGGACTCGCTCTACGACGAGCTGGGGGAGGAGGAGTTCGTCCTGCCGCCGGAGCTGCTGGCCATCGTGGACGGCAACCGCGCGGCGATGGTGCCGTTCTTCCGCAACTACTACGCGGAGGTCCGCAAGGCCTGGGCGTGACGTGCACGCCTGCCTGCCCACGTCCGGGCGCCATGACAGAACCATGACAATCACGTGGAGGCCCCATGGCCTCCCGGCCACACCCCACCCTGTAGGTTGAGCACCGTCGCTGACCCCAGCCCCGGAGCCTCCTCCATGCGTGTGCTGACCTCCGATCTCCTCGTGGCCGCAGTCTCGGAACTCTCGAAGGGCTCAAGACTGGTCCGGGCCAAGGACGTGGTCGCTTGGTGTGAGTACAACGGCGTGGACGCCCAGGGGGAGGGCTTCAAGAACCAGGCGCTCTGGGAGGCGGACCACGACGAGGCCCGGGGCCGGCACCGGCTCCTGAAGTTCAGGAGCGGGGAGAGCAAGCAGTCCCGGATGGGGTGGGCGCTCGTCACCCACGGGGAGCGGGCGCGTGAGGCCGCGGCGCACCTGGGGTGGGGCGAACAGTGCTGGACCGGCGAGTCCTGGGACTGGCTCAGCGGCAGCCCGCCCGTTCCGACGCGACGCTATGGGGCGGCGGCCCACGGCGAGCAGGGCGGGTGCTCCACGACGGAAGGCACCTCTCCGGGGTAGACGCCCGGGAATGTCTCCCGGGCGGGGAAGCGCTACACGATGGGCCGGAAGATCTTCAGCCCGGAGCGGCCACCGGCGCCCAGCGTGTTGCGCTCGATGAAGTCGCTCACGGACGAACGGCCATCGCCGGTGGTGATGGCCGTGTGGCCGTAGATGCTGCCCAGGCGCGACGACGTCTTCTCCCAGGTGAGCACGAGGCCCGGGGTCTTCAGCGCCTCCGCGAGCGACATGTTGACCTGCTTGAACTTGTCGCGCGGCAGGTTGTTGTCGATCTGGTTGCCGTTGCCCCAGACCTTGACGCCAAAGGCATTCTGGATGGCCCGGCTCACGCCCGTGGCGCACAGGCCCTGGCTGTTGTACCCGCCCATGCCCATCGCGGCCGCGCGTCCCGCCGCCGCCAGCTTGCGCATCGCGGGCGTCGCGCCGCCCGAGTTTCCGGCGCCAGCGCTCGAGTCCACCTTGCCGCCGCCCGTCGATCCGCTGGGACGACCGGCGCCGCCGGGCTTCTTCGTGCCGCCGCCCTTGGCCGGCTGGAAGCTGTCGCTCCCGCTGTGGCCGGGGACGCGCAGGGACGCGCCCGCGTAGATGAGGTTCGGATTGGCGATCTTGTTGGTGCGCGCCAGTGCGGAAACGCTGGTCTTGAAGCGAGCGGCGAGGGCCGAGAGGGTGTCGCCCTGACGAATGCGGTAGTTGGACATGCGGATCTCCTGGACCGATTGTCGAAACGACCTTTACGGAGTTGCGTGAGTTTCCCAGGTTCTAGGAATCCGCTTGTCTTCCGTTGAGGGCGTTCCGGCGTGGATCCGCTGTCGTCCGAAAATGTCAGTCGCGGCGATAGCCGAAGCTCTTGCGCATCAATGCCAGGTACTCGGCCTCGGAGGTTTCGCGCCGCGCCTTCACCAGTGCCTGGATTTGCGGTGTGGCCACGTAGCGGAGCTGGTCCGTGCCGTCGGTCGCGGCGCCGAAGATGACCTCGGCCACGTCGTCGGAGGTGGCGCCCGCGCGGGTGTTGCGCAGGCCCGCGAAGACCTCCTCGGAGTGCGCGACGAACGGTGCGTAGTCTTCAATGCGCCCGGTCCGCCCCGCCTCGCTGCCGCTGCGGGAGCCGAACTGGCTGTCGAGCACGCCGCCCGGTTCGATCAGCTTGACGGTGATGCCCATTCCGACGAGCTCGTAGCTCAGTGCCTCGGAGAAGCCCTCGACCGCGAACTTCGACGCGCAGTACAGCGAGCTCATGGGCAGCCCGAACACGCCGGCACCCGAGGTGATGTTGAGGATGACGCCCGACCTCTGGCGGCGCAGTTGGGGGAGCACGGCGCGAGTCACGTCCATCAAGCCGAACACGTTGACGTCGAACTGCTCCGCCACCTTTTCGCGCGGCGTGGATTCGAACACGCCGAACAGGCCGAAGCCCGCGTTGTTGACGAGCGCGTCGATGGCACCGAACCGGGCGATGCCGGCTTCGACGGCGGATGCGATGCTCGCGCGGTCCTGGACGTCGAGCCGGGTGACGAGCACGTTGTCGAGGGTCCGCAGCTCCCGCTCCGCATCGGGCGTGCGCAGGGTGGCGATCACGTTCCAACCCGCGCGCGCGAAGCGGTGGGCGGTGGCCCGGCCGAAGCCGGTGGAGCTGCCAGTGACAAGGACGGTCTTGGGCATGGTCTGGCTATACCAACCGTGCTGTGATGCCGGAACTGCACGAAGCGGCATGCACTGATGCAAGGAATCGCACAATGAGTCAGCTCGCGGCGCTGCGCGCCTTCGTCTCCGTGGCGCGGCACCGCAACTTCCGGGCGGCGGCGGCGGAGCTGGTGATCTCCCCCTCGGCGCTCAGCCATGCCATCGCCGTGCTGGAGGCGGAGCTGGGCGTGCGGCTGTTCCATCGCACCACGCGCTCGGTCGCGCTCTCGGATGCGGGCGAGCACCTGCTCGCGCGCGTCGCACCGGCGCTCGAACAGTTGACCCAGGCGGTGGAGACGCTGGATGACTTTCGCGCCACGCCGCGCGGCACGCTGCGCATCAACACGTCGCAGGTCGCGGCGCGCTGGGTGCTCATGCCGTACGTGCGCGAGTACGTGAAGCGCTTCCCCGACGTCCAGTTGGAGCTCGTCACCGAGGACCGGCTCGTGGACGTCGTCGCGGAGGGCTTCGACGCTGGCGTGCGCACCACCGACCTGGTGCCGCGGGACATGGTCGCGGTCGAGTGCAGCCCGCGCATCCGCTACGCCATCGCCGGTGCGCCGTCGTACCTTGCCCGTCGCGGGAAGCCGAAGCGGCCGGACGACCTGCTCAAACACGACTGCATCCGCTTCCGCATGACGAACGGCCGGGTCTACCGCTGGGACCTGGAGCGCAAGGGGGAGGTCCTGTCGCTGGAGGTCAACGGTCCGCTCACGGTCAGCAGCGATCAGCTCGTGCACCAGGCCGCGCTCGACGGAATCGGACTGGGCTACTTCAGTGAGTTCATGGTGGCGGAGGACCTGGCGGCGGGGCGGCTCGTGCGCGTGCTCGAAAGCTGGTTCCCGGAGTACGACGCGCTCAGCCTGTACTACCCGGGCCACCGCCACGTGCCTGCGAGCCTGCGCGCGTTCGTGGACGTCATCAAGGAGCTGCGCGGCCGTCGCTGAGCTTCGCGACGGCGCGCGCGGGGCTGCCTTTCAGTTGATGGGGCAGCTTCCTCCGGAGCAGTAGAAGCAGGAGCTGGTGCAGTTGCCGCCACTGCACAGCGAGATGTCGGAGCCGTGGCAGGTGGGCGACGAGATGTCCGCCATCGTGTAGTCGAGGTAGATGTCGCCGCAGGCAATCACCCGGTCATCGGTGCCGCCGTTGGCCTCCACCGACATGCTGTTGCTCACGTACGTCGCGCCGCTCGCGGGCTTGCCCGTCTTCCACTGGCCATAGCTCACGAAGTTGGCGGCGTTGCCGGGGACGATCTCCGACCCCACCTTGACGTGGAGCATGCCGTTGACCGGCACCTGGAGGGTGGTGGTGCTGGCCGCGCCCCGCTTGTAATTGAAGTCCACGGGCCCGTTGCCCGTGCAGTTGGCGACGCCGAAGTGGGCGAAGTGTCCCGGGTGATTGAAGTTGGGGCCGTTCCACCAGTTCGTGGTGCGGAGGCGGACGACGCTCGCCGTCCCCCGGACGATGTCGCAGGAGCGCAGCTTGGGCTGACACGTCCCCTTGTCCTGGGCACCGAGCGTGTAGTCGCAGCCGCTGGTGCAGTACGTATCGCTCGGGTGGACGGTCTCGATGACCTCCTGGCTGGGGTCCCCGCACGAGGCATCGCCATAGACGGTGCCGACCCAGCCGCGGAAGAACTCCGAACAGGTGGCCGCGAGGGACTGGCCGCCGGACGCGACGTCCGCAGTCAGGCTCGCGAGCGCGTCCGCGTTCTCCCGCTGGAGCTGCTCGCGCGTGCCCCGGTCCACCGCGAGGCGTGCGTGGCGTGCGAGGGCCGAGGGCAGCTCCTGGTTGGCGGGAGCCACCGCCAGGAACACCTCTGCCGCCGAGTGTGACTTGAGGAAGCGGGGGGCGATGAGGGGCCGCTGCGGATAGGTCGCGGAGATGGCCACGTCGACCTCGCCCTGGTCGTTCTCCAGGAAGAGGACGTGGTTGCCGGGGGCGGCCCCTGTGACCCGCGCGATTTCACGCGGGCCGGAGGACGCGGGCGGTGCCGCATGGGCGGTGGCGGGGCCGATGAGCCAGCTGGCGCCGACAAGGGCCAGGGCGAGGGAGGTCGAGGACGTCTTCACGGGGGCTCCAGGGGATGACGGCGGTGATTCGCCGCTGCCCCCCGGAACGGAGGTGCCCGTTATTTCTCCTCACCCCCGGAATGCGAATTCCTGGATGGGGCCTTGTGGCGAGGACCGTGTCAGTGGCCAACGGATGCGACACGGGACGCACGCGAGGTCTCGCGAGGCGTGGTCTACCGGGAGCGCCATGCCCTCTTCCCAAGCGTCGCGGTGCGCCCTGCTCGGTCTTCTTCTGGTGTTCATGTCCGCCTGTGGTGACGACCCGGAGCCGGGGCCGGGCGGCCCTTCCGATGCGGGCACCTCCCGGCCGGACGCGGGCCTGCCTCCACCCGAAGTCGTCGCGATTCCCCGGACGCAGGTGATGCTCGGAGGGCGCGAGTACCGCGCCTACCAGCGGCAGGGTGACACCTTCCGCATCGTCTGCGAGGAGCCCTGTCCCATCGAGGAGACATACGTCTTCGCACGCTACGCGGGGTTCCTGGCGGTGAAGGAAGACCTGATCGCGGTGGTGGGGGTGGACGTCGCGCCGCGGATGCTGCCGGTGGACATCCATCTGGCGGGCGACAGCCTCTGTGGTCCGAAAGGGGGCGCGTCTGGCAGCTCATTCATGAACCAGACCGGGCTGGAACCGGGACCGGGTTCAAATGTCTGCCTCTGGGAGCTGGAGGCCTCACGGGCGAAGCCGCCAGAGGTCGCGCGGCCCCTGACGGTCGAGAACGCCCTGGCGCGCGCGAACCAGGTGCTGGTGGCGCACGAGTACTCGCACATCGTGCTCTTCCTTCGACAGGAGCTGTCCCATGAGTGGCTCGTGCGGGCCATCTCGTACCGGGTGGGCGGACAGGCGAGCAGTCTCTGCGATGACATCAATCAGCAGTTCGCCCCCACCGCCTGGGAGCTCTGCCAGCGCAACGGGCTGGACTACGCGCAGCTGGCGGAAGGACTGCGGAAGGTGGACGCGCTGTGGTCGGCGGACGGAGGCTCCGTGGCGCTTCACGCGGGCGTGCCGCTCGCCACGTCGGTGTACCAGTACCGGCGCATCCTGGATGGACTGGCGGGCAGCGACACGCTGGCCGCGTGCATCGCGGGCGGTGAGCTGAGGCCGAACCAGTGCGGGGACGCCTTCCGGTTCACGCCCACCGCGAGGACCGTGAGCATGTACGAGGGGTGGGTGCGGTGGGAGCTTCCCGCCGGCGCGCTGACGCAGGAGGTTCAGGTCGAGCCGGGGACCTGGCGCAGCGGCATGGTCGTCCCGGCGCAGTGGAACCCCTTCATGTTCGCGCACAACTACGCCTTCGAGCCCGCGTCTGGAGTGTTCAAGCAGCCGGTGCGGCTGACCCTGGCGTACGACCCCAGGCTCCTTCCGGAGGGAGGCGCGGAGTCCTCGCTCACGCTGTACTGGAAGGCCGAGGACGCACCGGCCCAGGCGGTCGCCGGGGCCGTGGTCGACACGGAGGCGAACACCGTCAGCGGGTTCGTCTCCAAGCTCGGGCGCTACATCGTCGCTCCCCGCTGAAGCCCGCGGGGTGTGTCTCCGGCAGGAAAGACGGTCTCAAGAAAGGGTTCGCTGACGCACTGCGTATTGTGAGGGTTCAGCCCGGGGCCTAAACACAACGCTGTTGTCACTGTGCCAATAAGCGATGGAGGCCTCGCCAATGAGACTGAGATGGAGCCGTGAGTGGGCGTTATCGAGTTCCCTGATGCTCACCCTGGTGGTTTCCGGGGCGAGCGCGGACCCCCTGCCGTTGCTGGAGACGACGGCCCTGCGCTCGCCGTTTTCGGCGGCCTGCAATGGCAAGCCGGACGCCACGCCGCTGCCGGTGGACCCGCGCACGCTGGTGGTGCCGGGCGTCAACAAGCCGGGGGCGGCGGTGCAGTTCAATGCCTTCTGGGTGGACCTGCACACGCCGCCCGCGCCGTTCGTGTCGAACCTGGCCCCGAACCCACAGACCTGCGGCGAGTTCCGCGCGAGCGTCGCCCGGGGGCGTTCGAACATCTCGACGAAGGGCTACTTCCAGCCGTTCAGCAATTCGCTGGCCTACTACAACATGTACATGCTCTGGGGATACCTCATCCGCCCCAGTGACTTCGACGAGCAGATCATCAATCGCTACGGGCTCGCGAAGGCCCCCTTTCGCAATCCCTACCCGCTGCCGTGGGAGAACCCCAACCTCACGCAGGGCGGCAGCGGCCAGTTGCCCCTGGGGCTCGTGCAGGAGAAGGACGCGAACGGGCGCTACACGGGCAACATCGGCTCCAGCTGTTCGGGGTGCCATGACTCGCGGCTGGGGACGGAACAGGAAGCCGGCTTCACGTGGGGCCGCTCCAGCGACGCCTCCGACTCCGGGTTGATCCAATCCGACCTCTTCCGCTCCACGGGCGTGGGGAACGTGCTCCAGCTGGCGCCCGTGCCCTGGAGCGTGGGCCGGGGTTCGAGCGACGCCATTGGCATCGTGGACCTGCTGCCCGCGCTCTTCGACATGGACGCGCTCTCGCTGGCGCCCAGCCTGCTGGAATACTTCCCGACCCACGCGGGCGGCATGTCCCGCGCGCCCAACTGGTGGCAGCGCGCCTACAAGACGCGGCAGTTCTGGGACGGGGCCCTCACGTCGGACAACGTCCGCTCGGAGATGGCCTTCGGTGTCGCGAACCTGGGGCTGTCGCCCGCGCAGCGGCGGGGGCTGACCGCCGAGTTCGAGGACAATGACAACTTCTTCGTCTCGCTCTCTCCGCCGCTCTACCCCACGACCATCAACACCGCGCTCGCGGAGCAGGGCGCGGTGCTCTTCCACGAGCGCGACCTCTGGGCGAATGGTGCCAATGCCAACATCCCGAAGGCCGCGGGCAACGGCTCCTGTGCCAGCTGCCACGGCGTCTACTCGCCCCGGTACGCGGCGAACCCGGCCTACCTGCCGGACCCGCGGCTCAAGGGCGTCGCGGGCGTCGTCACGCCCATTGAAACCATCCGGACGGACCCGGCGCGCAAGGAGTTGATGGCGGACGAGCGCAAGCGCAGGGCCTGGAACACGTCCTTCCTCGCCTACAACGACCAGGCGCCCAACCACGGTCCCTTCTACGACGACATCATCATGAGCGCGCTGCGCCGCGTGCCGCGCAGCGCCTACGACAACGGCCAGGGGCCGGTGTACTCCCCCGAGGGGCCGAACATCTGGCTCAAGCCTTTTGGCTACATCGCGCCGCCGCTCTACGGCGCCTGGGCCTCCGCTCCCTTCTTCCACAACGGCAGCGTGCCCACCCTCTGGGACGTGCTGAAGCCGTCGGACCGCCCCAAGGTGTGGAAGCGCAAGCAGACCGCCGCCAACGCGCTGGGCAGCAACGCTGGCTACGACATGAGCTACGCGGCCTATGACTTCGCGAAACTGGGCTGGAAGGTGACGGCGCTGGCCTGCGGCGATGTCCCCGCCCGCGACCCGTTCATCCCGTGCAGCCAGGAGATGGCGACGCCGGACATCCTCTTCGCGAACATCGCGAACCTGGTCGCCAACTACAACTCACTGGCCTACCAGTCGCCGCCGCCCATCACCCAGAAGCAGATCCGTTCGCGAATGATCTTCAATTCGCACCTCTACGGACTGGGCAACGAGGGCCATGACTTCACCCAGTCGCTCACCGACAGCGAGCGCTGGGCCGTCATCGAATACATGAAGACGCTGTAGCCCCCCAGACGGCGCAAGGCGGGTGGCGCCGGGAAGCTTCCGGCGCCACCTGCCTTCAACGTGTCACAGGAAGCGCTGGAACAGGCCGAGCTTCCCGGCGTAGGGCGGGTAGCGCAGCTTCATGTCGAGCGCGAAGGGCCGCTTCACCACGCTCTTCTTGTGGCTGAAGGCGTCGAAGCTGGCCCGGCCGTGGTAGCCGCCGGTTCCGGAGTCCCCCACGCCGCCAAACGGCAATCCTTCCGCGGCGAAGTGGACGCACACGTCGTTGGCGACCGCGCCGCCACTGGAGGTCTCCGCGAGGACGCGCTCGTTCACCGCCGCGTCCTTCGCGAAGCTGTAGAGGGCGAGCGGCTTCGGACGGGCGCGCACGAAGCGGATGGCCTCGTCGATGCTCGGGCAGTCGACGAGCGGGAGGAGGGGACCGAAGATCTCCTCCTGCATCAGCGGGCTCGACAGCGGGGCATCGGTGATGACGGTGGGCGCGAAGAAGCGGCTGGCCGCGTCGCGCTCGCCGCCAAAGGCGACCTGCCCGTCGGCCGCGAGCGCGCTGACGCGCTCGAAGTGCCGGGCATTGATGATGCGGCCGTAGTCGCTGCTCTCCCGGGCGTCCGCGCCGTAGAAGCTCTTGACGGCCTTCTGCACCAGGTCGGTGAAGCGGCCCTTGAGGTCCGGGGGGATGAGCACGTAGTCCGGCGCGATGCAGGTCTGCCCGGCGTTGACGAACTTGCCCCAGGCGATGCGGCGCGCGGTGACTTCCAGGTCCGCGCTCCGGTCGATGATGCAGGGGCTTTTCCCTCCCAGTTCGAGCACCGTGGGCGTGAGGTGCTTCGCCGCGGCCTGGGCCACGATGCGTCCCACGCCGGTGCCACCGGTGAAGAAGATGAGGTCCCAGCGCTCCTCCAGGAGCAGGCGGCTCTCCTCCGCCGCCCCCTCCACCCTGTCTCTTAT
>NZ_RAWD01000329.1:0-10084 GCF_003612065.1 Corallococcus sp. CA047B | reverse complement strand
CTCCACGCACAGGCCCACGCGCGAGCCCCGCCCCACGCCCAGCTTCCGCAGTCGGTGCGCGAGCTGGTTCGCCCGCGTCTCCACCTGCCGGTACGTCCGCTGCTCTCCCGCGAAGTCCAGCGCCACCACGTCCGGCGTGCGCTCCACCTGCGCCGTCACCAGCGTGTGGACGCACTGCTCCCTTGGGTACGCCGTGCGCGTCGCGTTCCACGCCACCACCTGCCGCTGCCGCTCCTCCGCCGTCAGCAGCTCCAGCCGCCCCACCTTCGTGTCCGGGTTCGCCGCGATGCCCTGCAGCAGCACCTCCAGGTGCCCCGCCATCCGCTCCACCGTCGCTGCGTCGAACAGGTCGGTGTTGTACTCAATCGACCCGGAGAACCCCGTCGGCGTGTCGGACAGCGACAGCGTCAATTCGAACTTCGTCGTCTGCGCCTCCACGCGCAGCGTGCGCAGGGACACCTCCGGCATCACCAGCTCCGACACCGGCGCGTTCTGCAGGCTGAACATCACCTGGAACAGCGGCGAGTGGCTGAGCGAGCGCACCGGCTGGAGCAGATCCACCAGCTTCTCGAACGGCACCTCCTGGTGCGCGAACGCCCCCAGCGCCCGCTCCCGCACCTGCGCCAGCACCTGGCGGAAGGTCAGCTCCGGCGTCACGCGCGCGCGCAGCACCAGGGTGTTGATGAAGAAGCCGATGAGGCCTTCCAGCTCCGCCCGGTTGCGGCCCGCGATGGGCGTGCCCACGCGGATGTCATCCTGGCCGGTGTAGCGCGCCAGCAGCACCTGCCACGCCGCCAGCAGCGTCATGAAGGGCGTCGCGCCCTCCTTCTGCCCGAGCGCCTTGAGCGCCTCGGACAATTCACGCGGCAACTGCACGAAGTGCTTCGCGCCGCGCGAGCTCTGGACCGCCGGACGCGGCCGGTCCGTGGGCAGGGCAATCACGTCCGGCGCACCGGAGAGCTGCTCCTTCCACCACTTCAGCTGCGCTTCCAGCGTCTCGCCCTGGAGCCACTCGCGCTGCCACGCGGCGTAGTCCGCGTACTGGAGCGCCAGCGGGGGCAGCGGCGACGGGCGGCCGTGGAGGAACGCGTCGTAGAGCGCGGCCAGCTCGCGGATGACGACGCCCATGGACCAGCCGTCGGAGATGGCGTGGTGCATCGTCACGAGCAGGACGTGCTCGTGCTCCTGGGTGCGCAGGAGCGACGCGCGCACCAGCGGGCCCCGCGTCAGGTGGAACGGGCGCAGCGATTCCTCGCGCACGTGCCGGTACAGCTCGTCCTGGAGGGCGGCGCCGGACAGGGTGCGCAGGTCCACCACGTCCAACGTCAGCGGCGACGGCGGCGCGATGACCTGCACGGGCCCCGCTTCCGTGGTGCGGAAGGTGGTGCGCAGGGATTCGTGGCGCTCCTGGAGGGCCGTGAAGGCCTGCTCCAGGGCGTCCCGCTTCAGCTCGCCCTTCAGCTCGATGGCCAGGGGGATGTTGTAGAGCGCGCTCTCCGGCTCCAGTTGATCCAGGAACCACAGGCGCTGCTGGGCGAAGGACAGCGGCAACGGCGAGCCGTCCCGGGGACGCGAGGCGATGACCGGCGCGCGCGCGGGCTTGCCCTGCTGGGCTTGCTGCTGACGCAGCTGCTTGAGCAGGAGGGCACGCTTCTCGGGAGACAGGGCTGCGATGCGCTTGTCGGCGTCACTGCTCATTGCTGGAAACCTTCTTGCTGTCGTCCTGGGGGAGCACTTCGTCAGAGGAAAGGAGCGCCTCCGCCTCTTCGGCGGACAGGTTCTCCAGCTCCCCCATGAGTCGTTCGAGTTCCGCGGGGTCTGCTTGCGCGGCCTGGGCCTGCACGATGTGGACGGCGAGGTTCTCCACCGTCGGGGACTCGAAGATGTCCCGGAGCGGCAGCTCCACGTCGAACGTCGTGCGGATGCGCGAGATGAGCTGGGTGCCCAGGAGGGAGTGGCCCCCCAGCTCGAAGAAGTCGTCGTGGACGCCCACCTGCTTGACGCCGAGCAGCTCCGCCCAGATGGCGGCCAGCTCCTCTTCCAGCGCGTCACGCGGAGCGACGTAGCCCTTTTCCAGTTCGGGGCGTTCGGTGTCCGGTGCCGGCAACGCCTGGCGATCCAGCTTGCCGTTGGGCGTGAGCGGCAGCGCCGGCAGCGACACGAACGCCGTCGGCACCATGTACTCGGGCAGGCGCGCGAGGAGCGCTTCCTTCAGCGCGCGCACATCCAGCACCTCACCCTCACGCGGGACCGCGTAGCCCACCAGCCGGGGGTTGCCCGGCACGTCCTCGCGCAGGAGGACCACGGTGGCCTCCACGGCGGGATGATCCGCGATGGCCGCTTCCACCTCACCCAATTCGATGCGGTAGCCGCGCAGCTTGAGCTGGTGGTCGATGCGGCCCAGGAACTCGATGTCCCCGGACGGCAGGTAGCGCACCAGGTCGCCCGTCGCGTAGAGCCGGCCGCCTGCGTCGGGACCGAAGGCGTCCGGCACGAAGCGCTCCGCCGTCAGGTCCGCGCGGTGCAGGTAGCCCCGCGCCAGTCCCACGCCACCGACATGCAGCTGGCCCGGGATGCCCACCGGCACCGGCTGTCCCTGGTCGTCCAGCACGTACACCCGCACGTTCGGCAGCGGCGTGCCGATGGTGGGCCGCTCCGGATCCACGTTCGCCCGGACGGTGGCGCAGACGGTCACCTCGGTGGGGCCGTACGCGTTGAGGAAGCGCCGGCCCGGGGACCAGCGGCGCACCAGCTCCGCGGAGCACGCCTCGCCCGCGGCGGCCACCGACGTGAGCGCCGGCAGGTCCTCGGTGGGGAGCTGCGCCAGCACCGACGGTGTGAGCGTCACCGTGGTGATGCCCCGCGACTTCAGCAGGCCGTGCAGGGGCGCGCCGGGCATCAGCTCCTCGCGCGGCGTCAGGTGCAGGGCCGCGCCGGCCAGCAGCGCGGAGAACGTCTCCCACACCGACGCGTCGAAGCCGAACGCCGCGAACTGGAGGACGCGACTTGAAGGCGTGATGCCCAGGGCCGCGATGGCCGCCGTGGCCGTGTTGCACAAGCCACGGTGATGCAACAGCGTCCCCTTGGGCCGACCCGTCGAACCCGACGTGTAGATGACGTACGCCAGGTGCTCCGGCTCCAGCTTCACCGGCGGTGGCGTCACGGGATGTTTCGCGATGCGCGCCGCGTCCGAGTCCAGGCACACCAGCAACTCACCCTGCGACGGCAATTCATCCGCCAGGGCGTCCTGCGTGACGATGACGGGCACCGCCGCGTCCGCCAGCATGTAGGCCAGGCGATCAGTCGGGTACGAGGGGTCCAGGGGCAGGTACGCGGCGCCCGCCTTGAGGATGCCCAGGATGCCCACCACCATGTCGAGTGAGCGTTCCACGCAGAGTCCCACCCGCGACTCCAGGCCCACGCCGCTCTGCTTCAGATGCCACGCGAGCTGATTGGCCTTCGCGTCGAGCTGCGCGTACGTCAGCGACTCCGCGCCGAACACCGCCGCCAGCGCCTGGGGCGTGCGCGCGGCCTGCGCCTCGAACAGCGCGGTGGCCGTCGGGCCCGGCAGCTCGGCCGTGCGCGTGTCGTTCCACGTCTCCAGCAGCGTGCGGCGCTCTTCGCCGGTGAGCAGGGAGAGTGAAGACAGGCGGCGGGAAGGCTCGCGCGTCAGGCCCTCCAGCACCTGTTCGAAGTGCTTCGCCATCCGGGCCACGGTGGACGTGTCGAACAGGTCCGTGGCGAACTCCCAGACGCAGGCGAGCCCCTGGGGCGTCTCCTGCACCGCGACGGTCAGGTCCAGCTTGGCGCGGGTGGCCTCCTGGCCCACCTGGGTGAGCTTCAGGCCGGGCAGCTCCAGCCGCGACGCGGGGGTGTTCTGGAGCACCAGCTTCACCTGGAACAGCGGGGCCTGCCCCAGGCTGCGCTTGGGGTTCAGCTCCTTCACCAGCTCCTCGAAGGGCAGGTCCTGGTGCGCGTAGGAGGACAGCGCCGTCTCCCGCGCACGGGCCAGCAGCTCGCGCACGGTGGGGTCGCCGCCCAGGTTCCCGCGCAGGACGAGCTGGTTGACGAAGAAGCCGATGAGCCCTTCGGTCTCCGCGCGGTTGCGGTTGGCGATGTCCGTGCCCACCACGATGTCCGTGCGGCGCGTGTAGCGCGACAGCACCACCTGGAAGCCGGCCAAGAGCGCCATGAAGAGCGTGACGCCCTCGCGGCGGCACAGGGCCTGGAGGTCCGCCATCACCGACGGAGGCACCAGCACCTGGAGCTGCTCACCGTTGTGGGACTGCACGGTGGGCCGGGGCCGGTCCGTGGGCAGGTCCACCGTCTGCGGTGCGCCGTCCAACTGCTTGCGCCACCACGCGAGCTGCCGGGCCAGCGCGCCCTGCTCCATCCACTGGCGCTGCCAGGCCGCGTAGTCCGCGTACTGGAGGGCCAGCTCCGGCAGCGGCGACGGCTGGCCCAGGTGGAAGGCCTCGTAGAGGGCCACGACTTCACGCACGAGCACGCCCATGGACCAGCCGTCGGAGACGATGTGGTGCATGGTCAGCAGCAGCAGGTGCTCCTGTTCGGCGAGCTTCAGCAACGTCACGCGCAGCAGCGGCCCCTTGGAGAGATCGAAGGGACGCTTCGCCTCGTCCTGGGCCCGCTGGAGGGCCTCCGCCTCGCGGGTGGACTCGGGCAGCGAGCCCAGGTCCTGCATGGGCAGCGGGGCTTCCGGCACCGGCAGGATGACGTGGAGCGGCCGGCCTTCCTCGGAGCGGAAGACGGTGCGCAGCGATTCATGGCGGCGGAACAGCTCCGCGAACGCGCGCTCCAGCGCGGCCACATCCAGCGGGCCCTGGAGCCGGAGCGCCGCGGGCACGTTGTGGAACGAGCCCTGCGGCTCCAGCTGATCCAGGAACCACAGCCGCTGCTGCGCGAACGACAGCGGCAGCGCGTCCGTGCGCGGCACGGCCACCAGGGGCGGGACGCGAGGTCCTTCGGCGTCCTTCGCTTTCGCCTCCAGCAGGCGCGGGAGCAGCCCCGCGACGGTGGGGGCCTCGAAGAGATCCCTCAGCGGCAGCTCCACCTGGAACACGTCCCGGGCGCGCGACACCGTCTGCGTCGCCCGGAGCGAGTGTCCGCCCAGCGCGAAGAAGTCGTCGTGGACGCCCACCTTCTCCACGCCCAGCACCTGCGCGAAGAGTCCGGCGAGCAGCTCCTCCTCCGGCGTGCGGGGCGCCACGAAGTTCGCGTCCTCGCCCGGGCGTGCGGCCTCCGGCGCGGGCAGGGCCTTGCGGTCCACCTTGCCCGTCACCGCCACGGGCAGCGCGTCCAGCACCACGAAGGCGACCGGCACGAGGTAGTCCGGGAGCGTCCTGCGCAGCGCGGTCCGCAGCGACGCGGCGTCCAGCGCGGCACCGGGCTTCGGCACCACGTAGCCCACGAGTCGCTTGTCTCCAGGCACGTCCTCGCGCGCGAGCACCACGCCCGAGGCCACGTCCGGGAGGGCCGTGAGCACGGACTCGATTTCGCCCAGCTCGATGCGGAAGCCGCGCACCTTCACCTGGTCGTCCTGACGGCCCAGGTACTCCAGCACGCCGTCGGCACGGCGACGCACGCTGTCGCCGGTGCGGTACAGGCGCGCGCCCGGCTCGGGGCTGAACGGATCCGGCACGAAGCGCTCGGCGGTCAGGTCCGGGCGGCCCAGGTAGCCCCGGCCCACGCCATCACCCCCGACGAAGAGTTCGCCCACCGCGCCCAGCGGCGCGAGCCGGCCCGCCGCGTCCAGCACGTACAGGCGCGTGTTGGCGATGGGATGACCGATGGGCACGGGGCCCGTGCGCGGTTCGTCCTCGCGCACCTCGTGGATGCAGCAGCCCACCACCGTCTCGGTGGGACCGTATTCGTTGATGAGCCGGGTGCCCGGCGCGTACCGCCGCCAGTGCTCCAGCGCCTCGTAGCCCAGGGCCTCGCCGCCAATGACGAAGGCGCGGGCACGTCCGGGGGCGTCCTGCTCGCCGAGCTGCGCCTCCAACAGACGCAGGTGCGCGGGCGTCAGCTTCACGAGGCTGTGGTCGGCCTGACGGCGCAGGGCGTCGCCCAGGCCCTCCACGGCGCCCACTGCCTCATCCACCAGCACGGCGGGACGGCCCGCGGCGAGCGGCGCCAACAGGCTGGTCACCGTGAGGTCGAAGGAGAACGACGAGTGCACCGGCGCACCCTGCCCGTCCGCCACGCGGTACGCGTTCAGGGTCCAGGCGAGGTAGTTGACGACGCCCCCGTGCGTCACCATCACGCCCTTGGGACGGCCCGTGCTGCCGGACGTGTAGATGACGTACGCGAGCGCTTCCGGAAGCGCCTCCACGTCCGGGCGAGTGGTCGGATGGGATGCGAGCACGGACTCCAGCGCGTCCAGGTGGACCACCGGGGTCCGCCCCCCCGGAAGGCGCGACTCCAAGTGCCGGTGCGTCAGCAGCGCGGAGAGGCCGGCGTCGCGGGCCATGTAGCCCAGACGATCCTCGGGATAGGTCGGATCCAGGGGCACGTAGGCACCACCGGCCTTGAGCACGGCCAGCAGGCCGACGACGAGGTCGGGACCGCGCTCCAGGCAGATGCCCACGCGGGATTCCGGACCCACGCCCAGCGAGCGCAGGTGGTGCGCCAGTTGGTTCGCGCGCGCGTCCAGTGCGCCGGCCGTCATGCGGCCCGTGTTCCAGCGCAGCGCCTCCGCGTCGGGCGCCTGCGCGGCCCGGGACTCGAAGAGCTGCTGGACCGCGAGCGTGCGCGGGTACTCCACGCGCGTGGCGTTCCAGGTGTCGCGCAGCGCGTGCGTCTCTTCCGCCGACAGGAGCGTCACGTCGGCGAGCCGCTGTCCGGCCCGCGCGGCCAGTCCCTCCAGGGCCCGGCGCCACTGACCAAGCAGGGCCTTCGCCGTGGCCTCGTCGAAGCGCGGCGTCTCATGGGCGAGCTTGAGCAGCAGCTCGCGGCCGGGAGCGGCCACCGCGGTAAGCGGGTAGTTCGTCCGCTCGAAGGCGTGGAAGTCACGCACGTCCAGCTGGCGGGCCTGCGCGTCCACCGTGGTGTCGACGGGGTAGTTCTCGAAGACGAGCAGCGTCTCGAAGAGGGGCGTTCCCCGGGGCACGTCGCTCCAGCCCTGCACCTGCACGAGCGGGCTGTGCTCGTGGTTGCGCAGCTCCACCTGCTGCGACTGGAACCGCTGGAGCCACGGGACGACGTCCGCCTGTTCCTCCAGCCGGACGCGCACGGGCAGCGTGTTGATGAACATGCCCAGCATCGTGTCGACGCCCGGCAGCTCCGAAGGACGTCCCGCGACGGTCGCGCCGAAGACGACGTCGGACGTGTTCGCATGGCGCGCGAGCACCAGGGCCCACGCGGCCTGCACCAGGGTGTTGAGGGTGAGCTGGTGCCGGCGCGCGAAGGTCTGGAGCGCGTCGGTGGTCTCGGTCGGCAGGAGCACCGCCTGCTCCGACAGCCCGCCAGAGGCATGGGTGCGGGAGACCACGCCCGCCGGAAGCGGCGTGGCGGCGGAGAAGCCCGCCAGGGTGTCGCGCCAGAAGGTCTCCGTGCGCGCCAGGTCCTGACGCTGGAGCCAGGCGATGTACTCGCGATACGCCGGGCCCTTGGTAAGAGCCGGGGCGTTACCCCGCACCAGCGCGGCGTAGCGGGTGAAGACCGCCTTGCGCAGCAGTGCCGAACTCCAGCCGTCCGTCAGCAGGTGGTGGAAACTCCACACCAGCCGGTACGCCTGTTCCTCCGTGCGGATCAGCGCCAACCGCATCAGGGGCGCACGGGACAGCTCGAAGCCGAGTGCCCGGTCCTCCGCGAGGAACGTCTCCAGACGCGACTGCTGTTCAGCGACGGGCAGCCCGCGCCAGTCGAGCTCCGTCCACGGCAGCGTTACGCGCGCATGCACGGCCTGGAGCGGGGATTCCAGTCCCTGCCAGAAGAAGGACGTGCGCAGCACCGGGTGGTTGGCGAGGACGTCCTGCCAGGCCTGCCGGAGGGCCCCCAGGTCCAGCGCGGAGTGGAAGCTCCACGAGCGCTGTTCGAAGTACGCGCCCGACGCCGGCTCCAGCAGCGTGTGGAAGAGCATGCCCTGCTGCATGGGTGACAGCGGGTACAGGTCCTCCAGGTCGGGCACCGCCGCCATCACGCGCTCCAGCGCGGTGGCGTCCACCCGGGCGAGCGGGAAGTCCGTGGGCGTGCGGCGGGCCGCATCCTCCGACGCGCGGGTCGAGATGAGCGTGCGCAGCGCGGCCACGAAGTCACGGGCCAGGGACTCGATGGTGGCCTGGGTGTAGAGGTTCTCGCTGTAGCCCCAGCTCAACTGGAGCTGTCCGTCCAGCACCAGTCCGCTGACGTCGAGGATGTGGCGCCGCGGAGCGCGCGGGCTGCGCACGGGTCCACTGCCTTCGCGGGCGATACTGAAGGCGGTGTCCCCTGCTCCGGACGCGACGCCGTCGAACTGCCCCAGGTAGTTGAAGGACACCTGCGCGGGAGGCGCGGCGCGCAGGGCTTCCACCGTCGCGTCGTCGCCCAGGAAGCGCAGGAGCCCGTAGCCCAGGCCGTTGCCCGGCAGGCGCCGCAGGGTGTCGCGGACCGCGCGCAGGCCGTCGCCGGGGCTGCCGGACACCGGCACCTCCAGCAGCACGGGATACACGGCGGTGAACCACCCTACCGTGCGGGAGATGTCCGCGTCCGCGAACAACTCCTCGCGCCCGTGGCCCTCCAGGTTGACGCGCACGCGGGGCTGCCCCGTCCAGCGTGCCATTGACTGGACCAGCGCCGCGAGCAGCACGTCGTTGATCTGCGCGCGCCAGGCTCCAGGGACTTCCTGCAACAGCAGCCGCGTCTCCTCCACGTCGAGCGACAGCGACACGCTCCGCGTCGAGCCCACGACGTTCTCACCCCCGGCCCGGTCCACGGGCAGCGGCGCGACGCTCCGGGTGCCGTCCAGCCAGAAGGCGCGCTCGGCCAGCACCTCCGGGGTGTGGGCATGGGCTTCCAGCCTGCGGGCCCACGTCTGGAAGGAGGTCGTCTTCGCGGGCAGCCGGACCGGGCGCCCAGAGGTGAGCTGCTGATAGGCCGTCTCCAGGTCCTCCAGCAGCACGCGCCAGGACACGCCGTCCACCGCGAGGTGGTGCACCGCCAGCAACAGGCGCGCCGTGTGGCCTTCGCCGCGCTCAATCAGCATCGCGCGCAGCAGCAAGCCCTCCTCCAGCACCAGGCTCGCCTGCACCTGGGCCGCGGCCTCCTGCAGGGCCTGCGCCTTCGCGGCTTCATCCAGCGCGGAGATGTCCAGCCGCCGCAGCGACAGGGGCTGGTCCAGGCCCGCGTTCTCTTGCGACCAGCCGCTGGCCTCGCGGGTGAAGCGCAGTCGCAGGGCGTCGTGGTGCGCGACGAGGTGGCGAAGCGCCTGCTCCAGGAGCGCGGCATCCACCGGACGGCGGACCTCGATCATCAACGACTGGTTGAGGTGGTGCGGATCCACGACGTCTTCTTCGAAGAGCCGGCGCTGGATGGGCGTGAGCGGGACGGACCCACGCACCTCGCCCTGCTCCGCGACGACGAGCTGGGCCGTCGTGGCGACGCCCGCCAGGGCCGCGATCGTCTGGTGCTGGAAGAGCTGACGGGTGGTGATGCGCAGTCCGGCCTGCGCGGCACGCGCGACGATCTGGAGGCTGATGATGGAGTCGCCGCCCAGCTCGAAGAAGTTGGCGTGGATGCCGACGTGATCCAGGCGCAGCACCTGCGCCCAGATGCGCTCCAGGGTCTGCTCGATGGACGTGCGCGGTGCGACGTAGTCCCGTGCGTCCGCTTCCGTGCGCTCCGGCTTCGGCAGGGCCTTGCGGTCCACCTTGCCGTTCGCGTTGAGCGGCAGCGCATCCAGCACCACCAGCGCCGACGGCACCATGTACTCCGGCAGCCGCCCCTTCAGCTCGCTTCGCAGCGTCGTGCTGTCCAGTGTGTGGCCAGCCTTCGCCACCACGTACCCCACCAGCCGCTTGTCTCCGGGCACGTCCTCCCGCGCCACCACCACCGCCTCGCGCACGCCTTCGCATGCGCCCAGCCCCGCCTC
>NZ_RAWD01000328.1:0-10122 GCF_003612065.1 Corallococcus sp. CA047B | reverse complement strand
GCACCTTCAGCGCGCAGGCCTTCGACGCCTCCAACACCGTGCGCTACGCGGGCCAGGTGACGCCCGTCACGATCCAGGCCGGGCAGACGGCGGCGGTGACGCTGCTCTTGCAGGAGGTGAATGCGCCGCCGCCCTTCGAGAATGCCGCGCCCCGCATCCTCTCGCTGGTGGCCAGCCCCGGCACCGTCGCCCCGGGCGGCCAGGTGACCCTCCAGGCCACCGCGGACGACCTGAACGCGGGCGACCCCCTCACCTACGTCTGGACGGCAGCCTCGGGCAGCTTCGGCGCCGCCTCCAGCCTCTCCACGGCCTGGACGGCGCCGGCCTCCGCCGGACCCGTGGTGCTGACGCTGACGGTGACGGACTCCAAGGGCGCCTCCGCCGCCTTGAGCGTCACCGTCACGGTGAGCACCGGCACCGGCAGCGCCGCCGTCAACGTCACCTTCAACACCTGGCCCCAGGTGGCCGGGGTGACGGCGCTGCCGTCCTCCGTGGCCGTCGGCCAGGCGACCGCCGTCGCGGCCGTCGCGAGCGACGCGGACGCAGACAGCCTCTCCTACCAGTGGACAGCCTCGTGCGCGGGCACGTGGACGAATGCCACCTCCGCCAGCGCCAGCTTCACGCCCTCGGCGCAGCCGTCCGGCGGCACGTGCACGCTCACCGTGGTGGCCTCGGACGGCCGGGGCGGGCAGGGCACGGGCAGTCTGGGCATCTACGTGGGCCCGGGGACTTCAGCGCGCTTCCCGCCCGAGGTGGTGGAGGCCTCCCAGTCGAGCGCAAGCGTGCCGGCGTCCGGCGGCACCGTCGTCTTCCGGGTGAAGGCGCAGGATGCCCAGGGCAGTGCCCTTGGCTTCACCTGGGCCACCAGCACCGGGACGTTGGGCACCACCACCAACGCGGCGACCACCAGTGAAGTCCTCTGGACGGCGCCCTCCTGTGTCCCCTCGGGCACGACGCCTACCGTGACGGCCACCGTCACCAACGCCCTCGGCCTCTTCACCCGCTTCGTCTTCGCCCTCCAGGGCGGCACCGCCTGCGCTGTGAGCCCCGGGGCTCGTATCGTGGCGGGCGGGGTTCATAATCTCGTCGCGAAGCAGGACGGCACCGTCTGGGCCTGGGGCTACAACCACTCAGGCCAGCTCGGCGATGGGACAGGCACAAGGCGCCTCACGCCCGTACAGGTGCAGGGTCTGACGGGCGTCGCAGCCCTTGCTGCTGGCTACCAACATTCGCTTGCCGTGAAGCCGGACGGCACCGTCTGGACTTGGGGCTACAACGGAAGCGGCCAGCTCGGCGACGGAACGCTCACGGACCGCCCCAGGCCTGTGCAGGTGCAGGGCTTGACGGGGGTCGCGGCCCTCGTCGCTGGCGAATCCCATTCGCTTGCATTGAAGCAGGACAGCACCGTCTGGGCCTGGGGCTACAACGGAAGCGGCCAGCTCGGCGACGGAACGCTCACGGACCGCCCCAGGCCTGTGCAGGTGCAGGTGCAGGGCCTGACGGGGGTCGCGGCCCTCGCCGCTGGCACTCGCCATACGCTCGCCTTGAAGCAAGACGGCACCGTCTGGGCCTGGGGCCAGAACTCCGACGGCCAGCTCGGCGACGGAACCGTCACGAACCGCTTGACGCCCGTGCAGGTGCAGGGCTTGACGGGGGTCGCGGCCCTCGTCGCTGGCGAATTCCATTCGCTTGCATTGAAGCAGGACGGCACCGTCTGGGCCTGGGGCTATAACGCACAGGGCCAGCTCGGCGACGGAACCGCCACGAACCGCTTGACGCCCGTGCAGGTGCAGAACCTGACGGGTGTCGCGACACTCGCCGCTGGCTTCAACCATACGCTGACCTTGACGCAGGACGGCACCGTCTGGGCCTGGGGCCGTAACTCCGACGGCCAGCTCGGCGATGGGACAGTCACGAGCCGCCTCACGCCGGTACAGGTGCAGGGCTTGACGGGGGTCGCGACCCTCGCCGCTGGCTACTCCCATACGCTGACCTTGAAGCCGGACGGCACCGTCTGGGCCTGGGGGAACAACACCCAGGGCCAGCTCGGAGACGGAACCGCCACGAATCGCCTCACGCCCGTGCAGGTGCAGGACCTGAGCCTCTGACGGGGCACTGGGCGCCTGTGTTGTTTGGCGGGCGCCCATAGCACGTCACAGACGTCTGCGGGTTGCTTAAGGACGCGGTGCGCTGGGAACCGGCCTGCGTCCTGCGGGTACCCGGCTCATACTATTTCGGACCAAGCGTCATGAGTACCTCAGCAACTCCGTCCGCGTGCTGTTGGTTCTCCTGAGCCACGGTGCGGAAGCCACACTTCTCGAGGACGCGGATCGACCCGACGTTGTGGACAGCGACCCACGCATGGAGCGGACGAATCGGCTCAAGCACGAGGAACTCCGAGAGCGCTCGTGTCGCGATGCCCTTGCCCCAGTGCTCGCGACCAATCCAATAGGCGACGAGGCGCTTGCCGTCCTGTTCCCAACTGCCGATGTACCCAGCGACCAAGCCGCCAACGACGATGGTGCGGGTCACGTTCTCAGGGCGGAGAACCTTCGTGCGCCAGTGGGTCAGGAAGGCATCGCGTTCCCGCGACGGGAATGCGGCCATGCGCAGCGCGACTGCGTCCCGTTGGTGCTCGAAGAAGATCGGGAGGTCTTCATCTGTAACGTTGCGCAGGATCACCAAGAGAGCCGGTCTCCGTGAGCCGAGTGACGAGCCGACTCTAGCCCGCGTCCCACGCCGGGTTCCATGTACCAAGTTGGAGACGCGCTACCGGCTCGCCTTGCGCAGCACGGAGCCGACGAAGCTCGACCCCGACCAGGCCGCCGGGCGCCATCATCCGGTGGGCCCAGAAGCGAACAGGGGACAAGCCCGAATTGAGCCACCGAGTGGAGCTGCTCGTGAAGCGACTCAAGCGCAACCCAGAGCAGCGGGACGGCGACGGCAGCGGGGGCGGATTGGCCGGTTAACCGAACACCCAAGGGGGGCGTCTTGCGGGCGGACCATCCGGTCGTCGGGATAGGGGGGCGACCCAGACGGCTTTAGAGAGGCCCTTGGCTGTCTCCGGCGTTTCCGCCTTCGTGCCCGGATAGGGTCGCTCATGGCAGCAGGGTGCCTCCCCTCCCACAGATCCGGACGTGCGGATTTCCCGCATCCGGCTCCTCGTGTCACGGCTTCGCTACACGCAGCACCGAGTGGACCGCCCGAACTGGGGGAAGTGGATGGCGCTTCAGCATCGCTGAGAACTTCCACCACGGCATCGACTGTCGCTGGGAGCGACGGTTGAGCCACTTCCTCCAGATGAAGGCCACCTCGTGACGAAACCGCGCGAGCGCCTGCGAGTTCCCGGTGATGCCGTAGTACCCGTAGTGCCCTAGCAGCTTCGAGGACAAGGTGCGGTGCTGCTCTTTGACGGAGACGTGCCGCACATCCTTGCACCACAGCATGATGCGCTGCAGTGCCCGGGTGAAGGTTCTCCTCGTACTGCTTCGCGGTTTGACCGTCGACGCCCGTGGCGCCTCCTTTGCGCGTCCTACGGAAGGCCTCCTTCAGCCAGGCAAGGTCCATGAGGTGCGACAGGTCTCTGAGTCCCCGGCATCTTTCCCACCAGCGGTTCCGTGACCCGGCACTCCCTTTCCTCGACTGGCTCCCGTTCGGGTGTTGGTTCGCCAGCGTCGTCGGTACTACGGAGTGCTCCGACTTCCCGACCTCCATCCCACCGGGCTGTGGATTGCCCTCGCTCGGTGGTTTCCACCCCCAGAAGGGCGGGCGGAGAGGGCGGGACCTCCCAGGTTCCTGGGGAACCCATGTACGAGTGCCGCGCTTCACAGACTCCGGTGGTGCGGTGGGCCCTCGCTGTAGCGGACCCACCACTGCGGCCTTCCGGGTAAACTAGCCCGTCGGCAACCACGGGTAATTACTCTCGAAGCTCCTTCACGCGGCCCTCGGACTCGCTGTCTACGCTTCGCAGGGTGAGTCGCCTCACCACCACGCAAGACTCGCTTCCGGCCTGCGGGCTGCCGCTTTGGCCGGGCAGGGCTTGCACCTGCTGGGTTCCAGCTTCGAGTTTCTCAAGACGACGGCATCTTGTTCCTCCCGAACCAGGCTTTTGCGGATTCCTGGCGCACAGTTTACATAACGCTCCTTATCAGACGTCACGCCTATGGATTCCAGAGGGGTGTTCAGAAGCCAGTTCGTCCCCAAATGGGCCCTGAAGCTCAGGTGTCATCGGGGTCGTCCACGTGGTTCAGGTACGCCTGAAGCTGGGTCCGGTAGATGGGCACCACCTCCGCCGCCATCGCATCTTCAAGCACCTTGCGCGCCCCGGTTCTGTCTCCACTCGCCTTGAGCGAGTCGGAGGCTCCGAATGCACGCCCGAGCCGATATGTGCCCTCTCGCGTCCGGCGATGGATCTCTCGCACTAGTGCGGCGGTGCCAGACTCGCTGCCGAGAGCCGCCTCGGCGTCCACGGCGGCCATACCCACCTGGGGCGCCATCCTCCGCAGGAGCGCCGGCAGCTCGGGGTCTTGCGGCAGTTCCGCACCACCGGCGAGTGCCAGGCCCAGATCAATCGCTCTACGCCAGTCATCGGACATCACTGCGCCACCCCGGGCCCACACATGTCGAGCGGCCATTGCCGCTGTCCCCGACAGCGCTCCATGCACGAGCCGCAGTCGCCATTCCAGCGCGGCTTCTTCGTGGACTGGCATCGGGCGTACATGTCGATGCAATGCTGCCGCCAGCCGCTGTCCGCGTCGTCGGCCGTGCTGGTGGCCGACTCCAGCTCTCGTGCCCCATTCATCAACGTGGCGGCCTCGCTTTCCGTCGTCCCGCACGCTTCTGGGCTTCGGTGCTTCTTGAGGCAACACACGATGCTCAGGTCACCCGGACGGCATGTGTCCGATGCCTGCGCCAGGTAGTCGCCCGTCGGGCGGCGGTCCGGCTCACGGGCAGCGGTTGAGCATCCCGACATGAGCGCGAGGCCAAGGCCTACGGCGGCAACCCGCACAGCCAGATTCATGCGAAACCAGATATCACTCACAGGAGTCTTCGTGCCACCGTGTGCTCGGGCTTCCCGAGTCCGCGTCCTGCACATACGTTGCCGCCCCATGCGCCTCTTCCGACGAACCGGCCTTGCCGTGCTCTGCGGCCTCACCGCGGCCCTGCTCACGGGCTGTCCCGACAAGACGCCCCAGGCGCCCCTGGATGGCGGCGTCACGGGGACCTCGGCGCCCCCGGATGCGGCCCCCGCGACCGTGGCCTTCACGCTCCAGTACCTGGCACCGGACGCCGGCCTCGCGCTCATCCCCCTGGCCCTGGAGGAAAAGCCGCTCGTCGAGCAGACCTCCGACCTGGAGCTTCGCAGCACGCTGCCCCTGAAGAACTACCGGGTCCGGCTGATGGATGAGGCCGACCGGGCCATGATCTCCGATGACACCGTGACGGAAGCCGACGACGGGCTCGTCTACCGCATCCACCTGCCGCAGCCCCTCAAGACGGGCTTCTCGTACACGCTGGTCGTGGACGCCCAGACAGGCACGGCGTTCCAGGACTCGCGCGGCCGCGACGTCGAGGACCTCCGCGCCGCGTTCCAGGTCGCCGGCGAAAAGGAAAAGCCCAAGCCTCCGCCGCCCCCCGCCAAGGGCGGCAAGAAGAAGCACAAGTAGCCGCTACTGCCCGGTCTCCGACTGCCCCGGAGCCTCCTGGTCCGGCAGCGGCTCCGGCGTCGTGGGCGCCGGGGTCGGCAGGTTCAGCGCCGTGCGGATCTCACGCAGCTTCGCCTGGATGATCCGGATGTTCCCCGGGCCCATGCGCAACAGGTGCTTCTGGGCCCGGCTCAGGCCCTCCAGCTCCGGCGCCGTGTACACGTACAGCGCCCCCTTCGATTCCACCTCCACCGGCCCCGGCGGCACCGGCACCGCCAGCAGGTGCTGGACGGCCCGGCCGAACGTCGCCTCGAAGCGCTGTCCAGGCGGCGCGATCTCCCGGTACGCCTGGTCGATGAGCGGCTTCAATTCCCGGTACACGAGCCCCGCGCCAGTCGCATCCAGCGACCCCAGCACCCGGGCCACCAGGTCGTAGCGCGCGTAGCTCGCGGGCGCGATCGCCGTGCGGCCTCCCGTCCCAAAGGCCGTCACCTCGAAGCCCCCCGGCGGCGCCATGAACAGCAGCGAGGCCCGGGGGCTCTCACCCTCGGCGATGTTGTTCACGGACGACGTGAACCGGCGCGCCAGATCGCGCTCCTCCAGCCACCGCGCCAGCTCCGGATCCACCGACAGCTTGCGCGCCAGCTCCCGGACCCGGCCGTCGCTCTCCGGCAAGGACACCTCCGGCGGCAACGCCACCACGCCCGCGTCCACCACCGCCGGCGTCACCGCCACCGGCGCGGTCTCCGACTGGCGCTTCAGCCCGAAATAAGAGGCCACCAGCGCCACGACCATCAGCGCCACCAGGATGCCCATGACCTTGCCCCGCGACGGCGCCTTCGGTGGCTCGGCGGCCGGCGGCGGTGGGACTCCCGGGGGCTGATTGACGAAGTTCGGATCGCTCATGGTCCCGGACCCTACAGACAGCCCCGGGGACCATTCCACGCGCGCGTGAACAATCCGCGCGGCCGGTGTTCACCGGTCGGAAGCCGGGCCGGACGCCAGCACGTCCTCGGGCAACCGCCAGAGCTGTCCGTCCTCCGGCGACAGGATGAAGCCGCCCGGCAGCAGGTGCAGCGACGTGACGACCTCCGTGGACAACGGCAGCTCCCACGCGCACACGGGCCGCAGCGAATGGGGGTCCAGTTGAAGCAGGTACCACTCCCCCGCCGCCAACAGGTCCTCCACCGCCACCAGCACCGAGCGCGCCGTCACGAGCCCGGTGTAGCCCGTCGCGAGCGTGCCCACCTCCGGCAGGATGAACTCCGCCGCCATCGTCCCTTCCGGATACGACCAGCGCCGCACCCAGGTGCCGCCCACGCCGATGAAGCTCGCGCCATCCGGGAAGAAGCCCGCCGGGTAGAACGGCGCGTCCGCCGACGCCACCTCCGCGCCCCGCACCAGTCCCGCTGCGCCGCGCTCCACGAACGTGAGCCAGGTGCCGTCCTGGCCGCAGCTCACCGCCGCGCCCATCACCGGCAGGCTCGGGTGCGGCATCCATTCATGCAGCCCGTCCACGTCGTCCTCGCCCAGCGGCGCGTCGAGGCTCGTGGCCATCCCATCCACGTCGGACAACGTCTGGGCATCCACCAACTGCACGGACGCCCGCCCGGCCACCACGTCACTGGTCCACAGCCCCTGGCCGGTGCTGTCGAACGCGATGGCCTGCGTGGGCCGCGTCCAGGTGCGCGCCGTCGTTCCCGCGGTGCCCCCGTCCGGCCCCATCCCGACCATCTCGATCCGCCCCGGCCCCAGCACCGCCGCGCTCTTCAGCGACGGGTGCAGCGCGACGAGCTGCGCGGCCCGGGGCAGCTCCAGCGAACGCTCGGGCGGCCAAGCCTCACCGGCCTGGAGCACCGCGAGCCGGCGCGCGCTCAGCGCGAGTCCCAGTGCGTCCCCGCCCGGACTCAGGACGAAGCCGTCACCGGCCCACTCCGCGTCCGTCACCGGCAAGGCGGTGACGCGGGTGAGCTCCACGCGGCGGCTGGGAATGCCCCAGGGGGCGCCGGGCCGCGGCCGGCCGACCCAGGGGACCACCTGGCCGCTCAGGAATCCTGCTCCATGGCCCGCACCCGAGCGAGTGTGTCCACATCGCTCGGGGTGGGCCCCAGCTCCAACAGCAGCCGGCTCACGTCGTACAAGAGGTCCCCGCGCTCGAAGACCTTCAGCCGGGGCACGTCCAGGTTCAGGTCGTCCGCGCCCTTGTTGTAGGCCAGGTCCATCAGCGACCGGAGCTGGAACGAGTCGTACAGGTTGTACTCCACCAGGTAGCGCAGCGCCGCCACGTCGCCCCGGCGCAGGTACGCGCGCCACAGCAGCACCGCGTCGTAGCCGTTGGCGCCCTTCAGGTGCGGCGGCCGGCCCACGCCCAGCTTCTCTTCAATCTCCTTCAGCCCGCCGCCCAGCCCCAGCCGCCGCGTGACGAAGCGCAGGTCGATGTGCGCCTCCGGCACCGGGAAGTGCTTCGCGCCGAAGTACTCCTTCAGCACCGGCACGTCGAAGCACGAGCCGTTGAACGTCACCCACAGCCGCCGCTTCGCCATGGCCTCCGGCAGCGCGTCCATGTTCCGGCCCTGGATGAAGACGTGCAGGCCCGCGGTGTCGAACAGGCTCACCACCGTGGGAACCTGCGTCTGGCTGCCGTCCGTCTCGATGTCGAAGTAGACGGCGTCGTCCTGGAAGTCCGGGAACAGGCGCCAGTGCTCGCGCGACGGCACCAGGCGCGCCAGCTCCTTCAAGTCCCTGCGGGCCAGCGCCTCGCGGGCCACGGCGATGCGCTCGCGGGCAATCACGTCCGCCTTGCGGCTGATGACGATGCCGCCGTCCGGGAAGTCATCCCAGGTCCGGATGCCCTTGGACCACAGGTCCTTCTCGCGCCACGGCCCCACGCCGGGAATGTGCTGGAACGTGTGCAGCAGCATCAATCGAGCGCACCCATCCTTCCGGCCAGCAGGTCCTCCAGGAGCGGCACGTCCGCTTCACAGAACGGCAGCGCCTGCATCTCCGTCGGCGTGTGGAACGCAAGCATGTGCGCGCCCAGCGGCTTCGGTTCACCCGACACCATCGTGGCCGCGTACAACACCAGCTCCACGGTGAGATCCGGATACGTGTGCCGGCCCTCCCACAGGCGGCGGCCCACGGACAGCTCCACGTCCAGCTCCTCGCGGCACTCGCGCGCCAGGGCGGCCTCGTCCGTTTCGCCGGCCTCCACCTTGCCGCCGGGGAACTCCCAGAGCAGCGCCCGGCTCCCGCCGGGAAGCCGCTGCTGGACAAGGAACCGGCGTCCACCGTCCCCCTGCCCCCTGTCCGACGAAGGCTGGGGAATCAGCGCCGCCACCACCCGCACCGTCCGGGGCACGGCGCGCGTCACCCGCGCGGCCCCTTCTTCACGTTGTTCATGTCCAGCGAGTACAGGTACGCGTTGTTGGACAGCACGTACACCCGCGAGCCCACGACGTATGGCGGCGCGGAGATGCCCCTGCCCGGGTTCCACGACAGGCGCGTCTTGCCCGTCGTGGGGTCCACGAACAGCAGCGCGTTCTGGTTCGGGATCAGCAGCATTCCCCGAGCCAACACCGGGGCCAGCGCCGTCTTGTCCTTGAGGGGGAGCGACCAGATGAGGCGTCCGGTCTCCCCCAGGTAGGCGTCCACGCGGCTGTCACCGGCGGCGAACACCACCTCACCCCGGGCGAGCACCGACGTCATGCCCCCCACGCTGGTGTTCCACAGCACCGCGCCGGAGTCCGCCTCCAGCGCGTAGAGGCCGCTCTTGTACGAGGCCACGTAGAGCCGCCCCGCCGAGTCGATGGCCGGCGTGGTGTCCACGTCCAGGAACTCCGTCCCGGTGCCCGACAGGGACTTCTCCCAGATGACGCCGCCGTCATCGACCTTCAGGGCGACGAGGAAGCCGTCGGAGAAGCCGATGTACGCGGTGCCCTGGTCCACCTTCGGCGCGGAGGCGCCCCGGATGGTGAAGCCCGACGGAGGGTCTCTGCGGTACTGCCACACCCACGTCCCGTCCGACGCCTTCACCGCGAACACCGTGTCGGTGTCCGTGGCCACCAGCACCAGCCCGTCAGCCAGCACCGGCACCGTGGCCAGCGACTCCTGGGTCGGGTACTTCCACTTCACCTTCCCGGTGATGCCGTCGAGCGCGTACAGCGTGCCGTCACCGCCCGGCGCGTAGACGACGCCCTCGCTCGTCATGGCGCCCGCGAGCGCCGGGCCCCCCGTCTTGAACGACCAGGACAGCGTTCCGTCCGGGCCCACCGCGTGGATGTACCCGTCGCGCGTCTGCGCGATGACGTTGCGGCTCTCCGGCTCGTACACCGGGGAGGCAGGCTCACGCGGCGAGTACTCGAGCAGCGGGACCTTCCCCACCAGCCCCTTCCACCAATCCACCTGGAAGTACTCCACCTGCGGCTGGGTCGGGGCCTTGGGCAGCTCCGGGCTGCCATACAGCTGCGCCCGGCCACAC
>NZ_RAWD01000327.1:0-10278 GCF_003612065.1 Corallococcus sp. CA047B | reverse complement strand
ATCTTCAGCAACCCGGCGTCCAACCCGGGCGCGAACCGTCCCCGCACCACGTCCGAGGGCCCGGCCCCGGTGGCGGGCGCATCGAGCGCACCGGGTGCGCCCGTGCCGGACTGGACGCTGCCCCAGGCGCGCTCCGCGCTGCGCGAGGCGACGCGGGACCGGGACCGCTTGGTGGACGTGGCGCTGAGGTTCGGCCGCCGCACGTTCGACTACGTGGCCGCCTTCGCTGTCGTGCGAGGCGCCGCCGGTGGTTGGGACGCGCGAGGCGAGGGCCTGGACGCGAGCGCCCTGTCGCAGGTGTCCATCCCGCTGGACGCGAGCAGCGTCTTCCGCACCGTGGCCGTCACGCGGGGCAGCTACGCCGGTCCGCTGCCGCCAGACGCGCTCACGCGGCACTACCTGGAGCTGTTCGGCCGTCAGGCGCCGCGCACCGTCTTCCTGTACCCGGTGGAGGTGAAGGGCCGGCTGGTGGCCATCCTCTACGGGGACTGCGGCCAGAAGCCGATGAGCCAGCGCCGGCTGAGCGACTACATCCTGTTCTGCCAGGACCTGCCGGCGGCCTTCCAGGAGCTCATCCTCTTCCGCAAGCAGCGCGTGTCCGAGCTGCGCGCGCCGGAGGAGGACATCTCCATCGACGTGGACGTGCCCGGCTTCCCGGCCGCGTCCCTGCCCGCCCCCGCGCCCGCGGTGGTCGCGGGCCTCGGCTGGAGCCCGTTCTTCGGTCGCGGAGGCGTGGGCAACCTGGGCCGCGCCGCCGCCATGCCGCCGCGCGTGCTGTCTCCCGAGGAGCGGCCGCCCCCGGACTTCACGCCCCTGCTGCGCCGGCTCACCGGACCGGACGCCGCGCAGCGCTCCAGCGCGATGGCGGAGCTGGCGCGCTCGCCCGAAGCCAGCGCCCGTGTGCTCGCGCAGCACTTCCCGGGCCCCACGGCCTGGAGCCGCCTGCCGGTGGTGGAGCTGCCGGAAGCGGACGAGCTGGGCCCCATCCCCGCCGCCCTGTCGCGCCTGGGCCGTCCCGCGGCCGTCGCGCTGGCGCCGCTGCTGGACTCGAACGACGCGGACGCGCGCTACCTGGCGCTGCTCACGGCGGGCAACCTGCCCTACGCGGAGCTGGTGGACGGGGTGCTGCGCGGCCTCTTCGACATGGAGCCGGACATCTCCAGCGCCGCGCGCGTGGCCGCCGCCGCGCTCAAGCACCTGCCGCGCCTGGATGCGTCCCTGCGCGACCTGCGCCAGGAATTGACCAGCCGGGACGCGCTGCGCCGCTCGCTGGCGGCCCGGGCCCTGGGCACGCTGCACGACCGCGACGCCATCGAGGGCCTCATCAACCTCACCGGCAGCGACGACGCGATGTGCGCGCAGGCCGCCGCCGAAGCGCTGCGCGAGGTCACCCGCGCCACGCTGGGTCTGCAACCGCGCCAGTGGACGTCCTGGTGGGCGGAGAACCGCAGCCGCCGCCGCGCGGACTGGCTGGTGGCCGCGCTGCGCCACCGCGAGCTGGACGTGCGGCTGGCCTCCATCGAGGAGCTGAGCCGCGCCCTGCACGACACGCTCGGCTTCTACGCGGACGCGCCCGACGCGGAGCGCGAGGCCGCGGTGCGACGCTGGGAGGCCGCGGCGGTGGATCCGGCCAACGCCCGCCGTCTGGGCATGCTCTGAGGTTCCCGCCCGGGAGCACACGATGACGGGCGCCATGTGGGTCAGCCTGTTGGCGTGCGCGGGTCAGCTCGCCCTCGCCGGCATCGCGCTGGCCCGCGTGGGCCGCAGCCCGCTCGCGCTGCCGCTGTCGCTGCTGTCCATCGCGCTGTCCACCTGGAACTTCTCCGCCTTCGGGCTGGCGCGCTCCGGCGACACGGGCTGGCGGCTGGTGGGCTTCGCCGCGGCGCTGATGACCCTGCCGTGCGCGGTGCACTTCATCCTCTCCTTCGTGGGCCGCAGGCGCCGCTCCGCCTGGGCCATGTACGGCACCTACGCCGTCATGAGCGCGCTCGCGTTCACCATGCTCGTCGCCATCGGCGTGCCCTCGCTGGCGCAGCGGATCAACACCGTCGGTTTCGGGCTCGCGGTGAGCGTGCTCGCGCTGCCCATCCTGACCACCAGCTTCGTGCTCCTCGCGCGACACCTGCGCCGTTCGGGGCTGCCGGACGAGCGGGCCCGCGCGGGACTGGTGCTGCTGGGACTGGCGCTGCTGGTCGCGATGCTGCTCACGGACCTGGCGGCGGACATGGGCCTGCCCGTGCTGAAGCTGGGCAACGTGGGCACCCTGCTGGGCCTGCCCGTGATGGCCACCGCGTCGCTGCGCTTCCAGCTCTTCGGCCAGGACGCTCGGGCCACGAGCGCGGCGGTGCACGCCGTCGTCCTCGCGCTGGTGGGCGTCCTCGCGTACCTCGCGCTCTTCCGCGTGTTCGCCGCGGAGTCCGGCGCGCTCGTCGTGGGCACCACCGCCATCACCTTCTCGCTGCTGGCGGCGGCCCGACGCGTCGTCACCGGCTTCGTCACCCGGCGCGAACGGATGGAACAACTGGCCACCCTGGGGCGCTTCTCCGCGCAGATGTCCCACGACCTGCGCAACCCCATCGCCGCGCTCAAGGGCGCCGCGCAGTACCTCAAGGAAGAGCACGCGCGCGGCCACTCGTGGGAAGCGCATGGTGAGTTCCTGGACCTGCTCCTGGAACAGGTGGAGCGGTTGGACCGGGTGGCGGGCACCTACCAGCGCCTGGCGCGCGTGGAGCCGCTGCGCCGGCCGCTGGACCTGAACCGGCTGGTGGAGGGCGTGCTGTCGCTCCAGGCCTTCGCGAATCCCGGCGACGTGGTGCTGACGAAGGTGCTCGCGCCCGACCTGCCCGCCTGCGAGGGCGACGAGGACCTGCTCGCCAACGCGCTGGAGAACCTGGTGCGCAACGCCTTCGAGGCGATGCCCACGGGCGGCACCCTCACCGTGCGCACCGGCGAGGACGCCAGCGCGGTGGTGGTGAGCGTGGAGGACACCGGCAGCGGCATGGACGCCCGCACGCGCGAGCGCGCCTTCGACGACTTCTTCACCACGAAGACGACGGGCAGCGGCCTGGGGCTGGCCTTCGTGCGGCGCGTGGCGGAAGCCCACGGCGGCACCGCGTCCCTGACGAGCGGCGAGGGCCGTGGCACCATCCTGCGCCTGCGCCTGCCCCAGGCCCCTGCCCTGCCGTCCCCCCCGTCCGAGGAAGAAGCCGCGTGAGCGATCCACTGAAGGGCCATGTGTTGCTGGTGGATGACGACCCGGCCCTGCTCAAGGTGCTGGGCGCGCTGCTCACCCAGGCGGGCCTCACCCCGCACCCCGCGTCCAACGCGCGCGACGCCCTGGCGCTGCTTTCGCGCCGGCCCATCGACGTGGTGTTGAGCGACGTGCGCATGCCGGGCATGAGCGGCCTGGAGCTGCTCACGGAGGTGGGACGCGGCTGGCCGGACGTACCCGTGCTCCTGATGACCGCGCACGGCACGGTGCCCCTGGCGGTGGAGGCGATGAAGGCCGGCGCGGCGGATTTCGTGCTCAAGCCCTTCGACCGCGAGGAACTCCTCTTCTCACTGCACAAGGCGCTGCTGCGGGCCCAGAAGGAACCGGAGCCGACGCGCGGCACCGGCAAGTCTCCGGACGGACTGCCGGACGGGCTCTTCGTGGGCTCGAGCCGCGCCATGGCGGACGTGAAGTCCCTGCTGGCGAAGGCCGCGGTGGGCACGGCCACGGTGCTGCTGCGCGGCGAGTCCGGCACGGGCAAGGAGCTGGCCGCGCGAGCCGTGCACGACGGCAGCCCAAGGCGCGCGGGCCCCTTCGTGAAGCTGCACTGCGCGGCGCTGCCGGACACGCTGCTGGAGAGCGAGCTGTTCGGCTACGAGAAGGGCGCCTTCACCGGCGCGGCGACGCGCAAGCCCGGCCGCGTGGAGCTGGCGCACGGCGGCACGCTGTTCCTCGATGAGATTGGCGACGTGTCCCAGGCCGTGCAGGTGAAGTTGCTGCGCGTCATCCAGGAGCGCGAGTTCGAACGGCTGGGCGGCACGCAGACGGTCAAGGTGGACGTGCGCTTCGTCGCGGCCACGCACCAGCCCCTGGAGGACCTGGTGCGCCGGGGCACCTTCCGCGAGGACCTCTTCTACCGCCTCAACGTGGTGCCCCTGTGGCTGCCGTCCCTGCGCGAGCGCCCCGAGGACATCGAACCGCTCGCCCGCCACTTCCTGGACGTGCACGCGAAGGCGAACGGCCGGCCGCCGTTCACGTTGAGCACGGACGGACTCGCGGTGCTCCAATCCCAGCCGTGGCCCGGCAACGTGCGCCAGTTGCAGAACTTCATGGAGCGGCTGGTGGTGCTCTCCGACGGGCCGCTGCTCACGGGCACCGACGTCGCGCGCGAGCTGTCCCGCCAGCCCGGCCTCGCGCCGCCGCCCGTCGCCGCGCCCGTCCCCTCCTCCGACACCGGCACGCTGGAGTCCCGGCGCAAGGACGTGGAGAAGGACGCGCTCGTGGATGCGCTGAAGCGCGCGGGTGACAACCGCACGCTGGCCGCACGGCTGCTCGGCATCAGCCGGCGCACGCTCTACAACAAGCTGGAAGAGCACGGCCTGCTCTGATTCATCAGCGCGGTTCTTCACGACCGGACCCGAACCCCCTCCAGCCGCATCCCGGTTGGACGACCGAAGGAGCAACGTCCCATGTCCCAGACACTCGCAAGCCGTGTGAGCTGCCCTGTCTTCACTTCGCAGGATGCCGGCTACGCGCCGGAGGTCGCCGGCTTCAACGTCACCATCGTGCACACGCCGGAGTACGTGGTCGCCGCGCAGTCCGCCGCGGACGTCGCCGAGGCGGTCCGCTTCGCCCACGAGCACAAGCTGAACGTCACGGTGCAGGGCGCGGGTCACGGCTCGTATGTGCCCGTCACCTCCGGAGTCTTCATCTCCACGCGGCGGATGAACCAGGTGAGCATCGACGTCGCGTCGCGCACGGCGACCCTTGGCGCGGGCGTGTGCTGGGATGCCGTCGTCGAGGAGGCCGCGAAGCATGGGCTGTCACCCATCGCGGGTTCGTCGACGAACGTCGGCGTGGTGGGCTACGTGCTGGGCGGCGGCCTGGGCCCACTCGTGCGCAGCCACGGCATCAGCTCCGACTACGTCAGCGGGTTCACGCTGGTCACGGGGGACGGGGAGCGCGTGGAGGCGAGCGCGGAGAAGAACCCCGACCTGTTCTGGGCGCTGCGCGGTGGCAAGGGCGGCATGGGCATCGTCACCGAGGTGCGGCTGCGCCTCGTGGACCTGGCCATGCTCTACGCAGGAGCGCTCTTCTTCGCCGAGGAGCACATCGACGCGGCGCTGCGCGCCTGGGTCCAGTGGACGGAGGGGGCCGATGCGCGTGTCTCCACGAGCGCCGCCGTCATGCGCTTCCCGCCGTTCGACGTCATCCCGCCCCCGCTCCGGGGCCGCACGCTGCTCACCGTGCGCTTCGCGTTCCCGGGCAGCAGCGAGGAAGGTGCCCGGCTCGCGGCGCCCCTGCGCGCGGCGGCGCCCGTCTACATGGACATGTTGGGCGACCTGCCCGCCTCGCAGATTGCCCGCATCCACAGCGACCCGTCCGACCCCATGCCCACGTGGACGAGCGGCATGATGCTGACCCACGTGGATCAGGACTTCGCGTCCGCGCTGCTGCGCCACGCGGGCGCGGGCGTGCAGTCGCCGTTCCTGATGGTGGAGGTGCGTCACCTGGGAGCGGCGGCCTCGCGCGACGTGGAGGGCGGCTCGGCCGTCGGTGGTCGCGGCGCCAACTTCGTGGTGGGCCTCGTGGGGGTGATTCCGCCGCTGTTCCAGACGGTGATGCCCGCCGCCGAGGAGGGCATGCGCGCGGACCTGAAGCCCTGGCTGTCGCCCGAGATGACCATCAACTTCATGGGCAAGCCCCGGTCGGCCGAGCACTACGACAGCGCCTGGCCGGCGGACACGCGGGCGAAGCTCACGGAGGTCCGTCGCAAGTACGACCCGCACGGACTCTTCGCGCACACGAAGTAGCGCTCAGGGAGCCACCGTCGCCAGCGCTTCCATTTCTTCCAGGAACGCGGCGACGACGGCCCCCGGATCCGGCACCCGCGACGCATCCGAGGCCACGCCCAGGGTCACCTGTCCGGCGTAGCTGAAGAGGCTCACCCCCAGGCCCACGTGCCCGGCCTGGGGCACCCAGAACGTGAGCCCGTCGAGTCGCGCGCCCGCCAGGGACACCGGCTGGCGAGGTCCGGGCACGTTGGTGGCGACGAGTGACGCCTTGGTCCCCATCACGTCCACGACGACGCGCTCCAGCGCGGCCGGCGTGTGCCCGAGCAGCTCCAGCACGCCGGACGTCACCACGGCCTCGGGCGAGCGCTTGAGGGCCTCCATGCGCTTCGCCACTTCACGAAGCCGGCGGCGCGGTTCATCCAGGTGCACGGGCAGCCGGAGGAACACGACGCCGAAGCGATTGCCCAGCTCCCTGGGGACGGGTTCATCCAGGGGCCGCAGGTTCACCGGAACCAGCGCGTGCATGTCCTCCAGCGGAGCGTCCAGCGCCGTCAGGTAGCGCCGCAGCGCGCCCGTCACCGCCGTGAGCAGCACGTCGTTCACGGTGCCCCCGAGCGTCTGGCCCACGGCCTTCACGCGCGCCAGGGACACCGGCTCCGACCACGCGGCGACCTTCCGCATTCCCAGTGGTCCGCGAAGAGGAGAGCGCGGGTCGGGAGGCAGCGCGAGCAGCTTCCCCAGCGCCGCCGCACCCCGAGCGCCCTCGCGCACGAGGTCGCCCGCGAGGATGGGCTCCTGCACCAGCTCCACGCCCTTGCGGAACGCGGCCCGCGCCCCCCGGGCCAATCGCATCCATCCCGGAGTCGTAAGCGGCTCCGCGCCAGAGCGAGAGGACACCGCCCGCGCATTCACGGACGGTGCGGCCTCCACACGCCTCACCTCTTCGGAGCCCACCGACCCCGCATCCGCCTGCACCGGATCCGTGAGGGACAGCAGCACCCGCGCGAGCGCGATGCCATCCGCCATGCAGTGATGCAGCCGCGCCAGCAGCACATCCCCGCGCGCCGCGCCCTTCACCAGGTGCAGGTGCCACAACGGTCGCGAGCGCTCCAGCGGTACGCCCAGCCAGTCTCCAACCACCGCCTCCAGCGCCGCGCGCCCCCCTGTCACCGGCACGCGCAACGTGGACAGGTGCGCATCCAGGTCGAAGTCCGTCGCGTCCTCCCAGTGCGGCGCGCCCAGCGCTCCCGGCACCACGCGCTGACGGAAGCGCGGGTAGCGCTCCACCAACCGCTCCTGCACCACCGTGCGCAGCCGCTCGCGGTCCATGGGACCGTCGAACCACAGCACCGCGGTGATCATCATCAGGTTCGCGGGCTCCTCCATCTGGAGCCACGCCGCGTCCATGCTCCCCATCCGCTCGCGACCTGCCATGGCGTCCTTCTCACCCACGCGCCCCGTCGGAGCAAGGCCCAGGGCCCGGACCTACGGCTTCGGCGGCGGCTCCGGGGCCTGGGGTTTCTCCCGCTCGAACTGGAAGGTCTGCCGCGTGGCCCCCGGCACCGTCAGGATGAGCGAGTCCTTCTCCTCGATGGCGTACGTGTAGTCCCCTCCCTTGAACTTCCCCTTGGACAGCGGCACCACGCGCTCCTTGCCGCACACCGGGCCCAGCGCCTGTCCGTCCTGCGTGCGCAGCGCGAGCTTGTCCTTGCCCGTCATCTCCACCTTGCCCCAGGCACGCACCTCCAGCGTGCTGCCCCGGCCGAGCGTCGCGTCGTCCAGCTTGGTGCGCAGCACGAAGCACCCCGTCGGCGTCAGCCGCAGCGAGCGCGCGTAGTCCGAACGCGGCTGCACCTCGATGCGGTCCTCGGTCCCCTGCTCGACATCCGGAAGGCTCGCCGCAGACAGCACCCACGTGCCCACCAGCTCCGCCGGGACGGCCGCGCCCTGGAGCGCCTTCGGCCCCTCGCACGGGTCCTCCACCGGCTTCTCGGGACTCTTCGGCGCGGGCTCGAAGGCCCGCTCACACGTCAGGCCGCAGGACGTGGCCGCGCACTTCGTGTCGTCCGGCGCGCAGGCCGCCTTGCTGGTGCAGGCCTTGAGCCGCTTGAGCGACGCCTCACACCCCTCCCGCATGCACTTGTCGACGCACTCCGCGTCGATGCACTCCGACACGCAGACCCAGTTGGTGCGACCACACACCCCCGCCACCGTGCGCGGGGCCTGGGCCGCCGCGGGCAGTGCGGCACTGGAGACGAGCAGCAGGACGAGGAGGCGGGACGTTCGCATGCGTACAGCAAGCTAGGCAGTCCCACCTCCGGTGACACCCGGAGGCAGGACGCCTGTCCACCGGCCATCACTCCAGCGCCCCGCACTGCCGTCAGTTGAACTGCCACCGCCAGGTGCGCGGATCCGCCGGGTCCGGCAGCTGCAGTTGGAAGTCCAGCGTCTCATAGCGGCTGAACTCGCGCGGCTCCACGCGCAGCAGCGTCATCGCCGTGGCGTTGCGCTCGCGCAGCGGGGACACGGTGAAGTCCAGCTCGGAGTCGAAGGCCACCTTGTAGAACAGGCAGAAGCCATCCACCCGTCCGTCCTCCTCCACCGGCCGCCGGATGTGCACGCGCGAAGGCAGGCCGTCCGCGCGCATCGTCTCCAGGTCGAAGCTGAACGCGGCCTCCGGTTCGCACAGCAGGTGGTCCACCTCATACGAGCGCACCAGCCGCGTGAAGTACGACGGGCTCATCGCCTCGCGCAGCGACTGCAGGCAGCGGAAGTCCACGTTGGGCAGCTGCTGGGTCCAGATGAAGGGAACGCACGCCTCGTCGCGAAGCTGCACCGGCTCCACGAAGACCTCGAAGCGGTTGGGGAGGATGCGGCCCCCGCGCTTGAGCAGGCGCGAGCGCAAATCCAACATCCGGGGCACCAACCCCGCGTCGAACAGCGCGTCGCCCAGCAGGTCATGCAGCAGCACGTCCACCTTCTCCGGTGGCTGGAAGTGCCCGGTGGGCTCCCGCACGAAGTCGATGCGCTCCAGCCCGTTGCGGCGGGCCACCCACTGCGCGGTGTCCAACATGCGCGAGTCATCCACCGCGTACAGCCGGCGCGGATGCTGGTGCGCGGCGAGGAAGGTGCGCAGGCCCGTGCCGGCCTTCACGTCCACCACCACGTGGTTCGGGCGCACGTAGCGCTCCACCGCGCGGCGCCAGGTCTCCACGCGCTGCGTGTCCGCCAGCACCGAGTCCTGCGGCGAAGGACTCGACAGCATGAGGCTGTCCGGCGCGCGCCGGCGGTTCAATTGGGAGATGAGCGGCAGGTGGCTGATACGCGAGCGCAGGTCCATCAATGCCTGACGAGGCAGGTCGAGCAGGTTCGGCATGGCAATCCCCCCGGAAGGCCTGTGAAGGTTCCAGAGGCGTGGGCCACACGCCCTCCCCCCGAAACCCGGACTCCGCAAGATGCGGGAAATCCCCCACCTGGCCCATCCGCCTCCAGGGCCACTTTCTGTCCCCACTTGAACATCCGGCCTGTCCTCACTGGCGGTGTGCCCCGGCGATCCACGAAATGCCGGTCCCGACAAGATGAAGGGATGACCCTGGAACGACCTGACAGGCCCCAGCCAACCGCTTGGAATCCAAGCCGCCGAGAGGGTTTTTCCCATCGGATGGGGTGTCGACGACTGGCGCATTCCCCATCCCTCCAGGCTCGTCAAGAAATCCAGTCTCAAGCGTTTTCCCTGTTGAAGCCCCCGACCCGCGACGACGGCTCGCGGAGCGGAGGTGCGCTGTCGGTCATGCCTGTGGACAGACCCCGTGGTGGAGAGGGGCACTGATGATGATCCGAGCCATCGAGTCGCAGCGGGTGCGGGACACGCGGTCGACCCCGGTCGTGGGGGCGCGGCAGGCCGAAGCGGACGCGGCCCGCGTGCTGTGGGAGGCGCAGCCCTGGCGGCGGCAGCTCCAGGACCCGCGGCACCACGAGTACCGGGTGGCGCGCTCCGCGCTGGTGGAAGCGCTGCTGGCGGAGGGCGCCTCGGTGGAGGCGGACGTGGCGCGCTTCGCGGGGACGCGGGAGGACCGGGGCGGGCTGAGCATCGGGCAGGTGGTGCGCTTCGCGGACGGCCTGCGGGTGCGGATGGCGCAGGCGACCACGGACGATGAGGTGTTGCAGCTCGCCTACCTGCGCCGCAACGCGGAGGAGCTGGTGGAGCGGATGATTGACTGGGCCAACGCGGGGCGCCTCTAGTCTCCCGAGCCGGGTGGCAGGCGTTGGTGG
>NZ_RAWD01000326.1:0-10396 GCF_003612065.1 Corallococcus sp. CA047B | reverse complement strand
ACCCCACGGAGATTCCCACCCATGAAAACTGGACGTTTCCTCCCCCTGGTGACCGTCACGACGGCTGTGGTGTCCAGCGCCGTCCTCATGCTCGCGCCCGCCTGCGACGACGAAGGCACCCCGCTGGACTGCGCGGAGACCTGCGCTCCGGTGGAGGGCAGCTACCCCCTGGCCTTCCTGGCCGACGCGGGCCTTCCGCCCGAGTGCGTCAACCTGAACGTGCCGCCCCTGCCGGACGGCAAGGACTTGGTGCTGGAGCGCGAGGGAAGCGCCCTCACCGCGTCGCTGGACGGGGTGGACCTTCAGGGCCAGGTGTTCCCGTCGGGGGACCTGAGCGTGACGGGGGGGCCGCCGCCCAGCAGCGATGGGGGGCTGACGACCTTCCTGAGCCTCAACGCGTCCTTCACCGGCGGGGTGGCGGACAGCGGAGTCGGAGGAAGCCTCACGGGGAGCTTCACCGGCAACTACTCACGGATCCAGGGCAACGCCAGCCAGCGCTGCTCCGTGACACGCCCCTTCACGGCGACCCGGCGGTGAGCCAGGGCCGCCGGGAGCGGCGCCCAGGGCGATGACTACTTCTTCTTGCCTTCGGCGGCGGCGGCCTTGGCGGCTTCCTTCTGCTTCTTGATCCGCTTCCGCCAGTGCTGACGGATCTTCATCTGCACGCGGCGGTGCTTGCTCTTGCTGTTGGCCATGTGGGTGGCTCCTGGGGCTCCGGAATGGAGTAAAGGGGGGCTTACCTATCAGAAGCCTACGGGCTCCCGGAAGAGGAACCCTCGGGGTCAACAGGGCCGGAGGGGACATTTCCACCGGATTCCGTCCCGGGAGGCCCGTCCGGGTCGCTGTCGGGCTCGTTCGGGGCCGGCCGGGTGGGGAATGGGATGCCCTCCGCGCCGCGCACGTTGGTGGGCAGGGCGGACGACACCGTCACCTCCCCCTCCCGGTCCTCGTCGCTGGGGCGCTCCCGGGAAGCCGGGGCGCTCGTCTGGTGGGGGCGCTTCTTCACCGAGGCGAAGATGGGTCGGCAGGCGTCCACGAAGCGGCGGACCTCGTCCAGGGGCAGCGCCGGGGAGTAGTTGTCGTTCACCCCCGTCATCGGCGTGGCCATGCACATGGCGTTGAGGATGGCCTCCTCGGTGGCCTCCATCACGGCCTCGTAGAGGGGGTCCAGACGCTGATCCAGGAGGATCTTCATCTTGTAGACCATCTTCTGGGTGCGCCTGGGGATGATGTTCGCGGTGGAGAAGCCCACCACGATCTCCCCGGAGCCGTGCGCCGCGTAGCTGCCCACCCGCCCGATGCCCAGGCCCACGCGCTTGCAGAGGCGGTTGATCTGATGGCTCAGGAGCGGCGCGTCGGTGGCGACCACGGCGATGATGGAGCCGTAGGACTTGCCCCGGTGGGGGGTGTTCTTGAACTTCTCCGCCAGCACCTCGCCCACGGGCAGGCCGCCCACGCGCAGGTTGTGCATCTTGCCGAAGTTGGACATCACCAGCACGCCCAGCGTGTAGCCGCCCAGCACCTCCGGCAGCTTGCGCGACGACGTGCCGATGCCGCCCTTGAAGTCGCACGTCACCATGCCGGTGCCGCCGCCGACGTTGCCCTCGCGCACCGGGCCGGTGGCCGCGTTGTTGATGGCCTCCAGGACGTGCTCCTGGCGCACGTGGCGGCCGGAGATGTCGTTGAGCCACGAGTCGTCGCACTCGCCCACCACGGGGATGATGACGTCGTGCTCGTCGCCGATGCCCGGGTAGCGCTGCACCAGGTAGCGGGCCACGCCGTCGGACACCGCGCCCACCGCCATGGTGTTGGTGAGCAGGATGGGCGTTTCGATGAGCCCCCACTCCATGAGCTGCGTCATGCCGGAGACTTCGCCCGCGCCGTTGAGCACGAAGCCGCCCCCGCTCATGCGGTCCATGAAGATGTTGCCCAGGTTGGGCAGGATGGCGGTGACGCCCGTGCGCACCGGGCCGTGGCCGGGCCTCAAGGGGCCCTCGCCCTGGATGATGGTGGAGTGCCCCACGAGCACGCCCTCCACGTCCGTGATGGCGTTGAACTTGCCCGTCTTGAAGCGCCCCAGCGGGAGTCCCAGCTCCCGCGCCCGGACCCTCGGCCCCGTTTCTTCCGGTATCCGCACCATGGAACCGACCGTACCCGACAATCTCCGACGGTCAACCCCGCTTCCCTACCGACCGTCGCTGTTTCCGCCCGCGCCCGGGTGCGCGAGCCCTGAGATCAGCAGTCGCGTCTGCACGACGGCGAGCGCCTCCGCGGCCTCCAGGCCCTGCACGGCCTCATCCAACTGCCGGTCCACGAACAGCGACGCGAGCCCATGCACCAGCGACCACGCGGTGAGCGTCAGCGCGCGCGGCTCCCCCTGCCGCAGCAGGCCCGCCGACTGGCCGGCGGCGATGCAGCCCACCAGCAGGGCGAACGCGTCCGGCTCCCCTTCCGGGCTCCGCGGCTTCAGGGGGCGCTGGAAGTGCGGCCCGAACATCACCCGGAAGTGCGGCGGGTGGCGCACCGCGAAGAGGACGTAGGCCACGCCCGCGGCGCTCAGCTGCTCCAGCGGTCCTTCGGGGGCCCGGTCCATGCGCTCGCGCATCTCGCGCGCCATGGCGCGGAAGCCCTCGAGCGCCACCGCCCCCAGCAGCGCCTCCTTGTCGGTGAAGTGCCGGTAGGGCGCCGCGTGCGTGACGCCCGCCCGCCGGGCCACCTCCCGGAGCGTCAACGCGCCAAAGCCCTCCTCGGAGATGAGCGCCACCGCCGCGTCCACCAGCGCCTGGCGCAGGTCCCCATGGTGGTAGCGCGGCTTGTCGCCCAACTCCTTCGGCGCCTCCTTCACCGTCCGCTTGCTCCGGGTCGCCACCGTCCGTGCCTCCTCACCGTTCCACGTCCGCGACCTAACCATCCAGGGCATGAAGTTTCCAGCGTCAACATCCATGTTGACAGCGACAACATGCGATGTTTACTGTGTCTACATGCTGAAGGGACACGGGGGTGTCCCCGGCCTTCCACACGCACCAGGAAGAAGGGTTTTCGCCATGACGACCGCGATGAAGCAGACGACGTCCTCCCCGGCTCCGGGCTGGCTCCGGGGCTTCCGCACGCTTCCCCGCCAGCACGGCTTCGAGCCGCTGCGGGTGGAGGGTCAGGTGCCCGAAGGGCTGAAGGGCTCGCTGTACCGGGTGGGGCCCTGGACGTTCGACGTGCACGGCCGGCCGTACCAGCACTGGTTCGACGGGGACGGCGGGATGCTGGGCGTGCGCTTCGGGCCGGACGGCGTGAAGGGCGCCGCGCGGCTCCTGGAGACCCCCTCCATGGTGGCCGAGCGCCAGGCCAGCGCGCAGCGCTACGGCGCCTACGGCACGCCCACGCCGCTGTGGCACAAGCTGCGCAACGCCCAGAAGAACTCGGCCAACACGTCGGTGATGGCGTGGAACGGCAAGCTGTACGCGCTGTTCGAGGCCGACAAGCCGGTGGAGGTGTCCATGGAGGACCTGTCCACCGTGGGCGAGTCGGACCTGGAGGGCGTGGTGGTGGGCAGCTTCTCCGCGCACCCGCACCGCGTGCCGTCGCGCAAGACGTCCTACAACTTCGGCATCCAGTACGGCCGGGAGACGAAGGCGGAATTGTACGCGCTGCCGGACGGGGGCAAGGCGCGGCGGCTGGGCGCCGTGACGCTGCCGGGCGCGACGATGGTGCACGACTTCATCGCCACGGATCGCTACCTCGTCTTCTTCCTGACTCCGCTGCGGCTCAACATCTTCCGCATGCTGCTGCGGATGGGTTCGTACTCGGAAAACTTGAGGTGGCGTCCGGACGCGGGGGCGGAGGTGCTGGTGGTGCCCATCGATGACGTCGCGCACCCGGTGCGCATCCCCGCGGAGGCCTTCTACCTCTGGCACTTCGCCAACGCGTACGAAGCGGGCGACACGCTGGTGGTGGACTACGTGCACTACCCCGACTTCACGACGAACCAGTGGCTGGGTGACCTCTTGCGCGGAGGCAACGGCACCCCGGCCCAGGGCATGCTGCACCGGGCGGTGGTGGACGTGAAGGCGGGCACCTTCCGCACGGAGCAACGCTCGGACGTGAGCTGCGAGTTCCCCCGCGTGGCCCCCGGCGTGGTGGGCCGGGCGCACCAGACGGTGTACCTGGGCGGGCACTCCTCCCTGGACGCGCGACAGGGCGCGTTCGACGCCCTCCTGCGCTACGACGTGGCGACAGGCCGCATGACCCAGGCCGCGCTGGGTGAGGGGCAGTACCCCTCCGAGCCCGTCTTCGTCCCCCGCCCCGGCGGTAGCACCGAGGACGATGGCTGGCTGCTCGCCCAGGTCTACGACGCGAAGGCGGATGCGTCCCACGTCGCGGTGCTGGACGCGCGGAGGCTGGAGGACGGGCCCTTGGCGCGGTGCCACTTCGACCACGCCCTGCCGCCCACGTTCCACGGCGGCTTCGCGCCTGCGTAGGCGCCCTGCCCTACCGCCCTGTCACGGTGATTATCCATCACCAGGAGAATGCGTTTCATCCAGACGCAGCCCGGCTCTCTCTGTTTTCCTAACCATTTCGTACTAAATGGAGAGATTCAAAGACAGGGAGGCAGGCCATGAAACAGCAGCGACGCAGTGCGCGTGCAGGGCTTCTGGCGGTGGTGGGGCTCGCGGTGGCGCTCGCGGGGTGTCAGCCCCCGGCGCAGGCGGACCCGAACCTGGCGTCGCGGCGGCAGGACGCGACGAACGTGCCGGGGCTCTACGTCGTGTTCAACCAGCCGGACAACACGGGCACGCGCGACTACCGCATCAAGGATGAGGTCGTCCGGCTCATCGACAACAGCCCGAAGGGTTCCTACATCCGCATCGCGATGTTCCTGTGGACGACGGACCACCTGAACGCGGCCATCAAGGCCGCGCTGTGCCGGGGCGTCATCGTGCGGCTGGTGGTGGACGAGCAGAACGGCGGCGCGGCCTCCGAGTTCGCCTCCGGCGGCGTCATCCACGACATCAGCAGCCACGTCCCCCCGGCGGCGACCTGTCCGGACGCGACGCGGCTGGAGCTGACCCGGTGCAACGGCACGGGCGCGGGCAGTGCGTGCATCGCGGGCTTCGACCGCGAGGGCACCATCATGCACGACAAGATCTTCACCTTCTCCACCACCACGGATCCGCAGGGCAATCGCATCCAGCGCGTCGTGGTGCAGGGCTCGTGGAACAACACCTACTCCCAGAACAACTACTGGAACGACATGGTCGTCAGCTACGAGGACTGGGATTGGTATGACTATTGGGTCGGCTACCACAACGACCTGCGCGGCGGGACGAAGACGACGGACTACTACAACCCCACGTCGGGCCAGGGCTACTACAGCTCCCCCAACGCCCCGTGGACGGTCTACTTCTTCCCGCGCACGGGCAATGACAACGAGCTGTCGTCCGATACGGTCACGAACAACTTCACGGACTACGTGAAGACGGCGTCCGCGGGCTGCACGCTGGATGTGAACCAGAACCACTTCAACGACAGCCGCATCATCGTGGCCACGGAGCTGCTGCGCATCGCGAAGCTGGGCTGCAAGGTGCGGGTGCTCTACACGGACATGGACGCGGGCGTCCGCTCCAAGCTGGGCGGCTCTTCGAACATCACCGTGCGCCAGCTCTACGACGTGTCCGCCAACAACGTGAAGACGAGCGACGGCACGCCCCGGGAGGTGCTCACCCACAGCAAGCACTTCGTGTACTCGGGGAACTTCAACGGGACGGTGCGCAAGATGGTGCTGACGGGCTCGCACAACCTGTCGAAGAACTCGCTGCGCTACAACGACGAGAACTTCGTGAAGTACTACTCCGACACGCTCTGGCAGGCCTTCCACGACAACTTCGAGAAGGGCTGGGCGCAGGCGCTCAACGACGGCTGAGCCGGGCCACGGGAAGGCAGGGGGAAGAAGCCCCCTGCCCTCTCCGGCCTTCAGCGACTCAGGACTTCAGCTCAGGGCGCACGGGCTGCGCTTCCGCAGACGCCGTGTTGCCGTTCGCCTGGGTGGAGGCGGCGGCGGTCGCGGCCGCGGCGGCGTTGGCCTGCGCGGTCTGCTCCTCGATGCGCTGCACCACCTTGTTGAGCGGCGGCGTGGGACCGGGCGGGTGCTCCGTCTGGGCCCGGCGCGCCTCGCGCTCCTTGTAGCGGCGGATGGCGGGCGCCATGATCTCGCCAATCAGCGTCCGGTAGTCCATGCCGGCGCCCTGCGCGATGAGCACCAGGTCGCTCCAGCCGGGCGTGAGGCCGGGCAGCGGGTTGCACTCGATGAAGTAGATGCGCCCCTTGTCATCCATGCGGAAGTCGATGCGCGCCACGTCGCGGCACCCCAGCGCCATGAACGAGTTGCGCGCCGCCGTGCGCAGCTTCTCCAGCAGCGCCGGCTCCAGCTTCGCGGGCGCGTCGTAGCGGATGCGGTCCGTCCAATCCAGCTTGTGCTGGAAGCTGTAGACGGGGTTCTTCTCCGCCTTGTCCAGGAAGACGATCTCCATGGGCGGCAGCACGCGCGGACGCCGCTCGCCCAAGAGGCCCACCGTGAACTCGCGCCCACCGATGTACTCTTCAATCAGCGCGGGCTGCTGGTACTTGCCGGCGATCTCCTTCACCACGTCGCGCAGCTCCGTCTCGGAGTAGCAGACGCTCTTGGTGACGACGCCCTTGGAGCTGCCCTCCGCCACCGGCTTCACGATGAGCGGGAAACCGGTGAACTCCTTGTTCAGCCGCTCCTTTCCCGTGACCATGAGCTGGAAGTTGGGCGTGAGGATGCCCGCCTGACGGACGATCTTCTTCGCCAGCGCCTTGTCCAGCGCCAGCGACAGCGTCGCCGGATCAGAACCGGTGTACGGGATGTCCAGCAGCTCCAGCATCGCGGGCACCTGGCTCTCGCGATTGCGTCCCTTGAAGCCCTCCGCGATGTTGAAGACGATGTCCAACGGCGTGCTGGAGAGCACGGTGGGCAGCTCCGCCGTGGCCTCCAGGTCGATGACCTCATGGCCCCACGAAGCGATGGCCTCACGGATGGCCTGGAGCGTGTTGGGCGAGTCGTACTCCGCCTCGCTGTCCTCCACCGTCTCGCCAGTGGCCGTGGCGCTGGGCTTCACGCGCTTCACGTTGAAGGCGAAGCCCACCCGCAGAGGCCCCGACTTGCGCGCGGGCTTGCCCTGGCGCCGTGAGGAGTCGCGGATCTTGTAGCGCTTGGCCGCGCTCTGGATGATGGAGTTGATGACCCCGTCCAGGTGCAGCCCCTCCAGCTCCGCCGCGGAGTAGATGCCCGCGCCCGGCTCCAGGCTGGGCAGCGCGTTGATTTCGAGGAAGTACGGCACGCCCGCGTCGGAGAGGCGGAAGTCCAGGCGGCCCAGGTCGCGGCAGTCCAGCACCTGGAGGATCTTCTGCGCCATCTTGCGCACGTCCTCCGCGATCTTCGGGGGGATGTTCGCCGGGGCGCGCACGCTCACGACCTTCTCGTGACGCGTCTTCAACTCGTAGTCGTAGATGGCGTACTTGCGCCCGGCGGAGACCTCCGGGTCGATGATGTACTCCACCGGCGTCAGCACGCCGTCGTAGTCGTTGTCCACCGCGGCCAGGAACGGCACCGTGAGGTCGCGCCCGCGGATGTACTCCTCCACCAGCACGCCCGCCGGGTACTTCTCCAGCGCCCGGGCCACCTTCTCGCGCACCTGCTCCAGCGTCTCCGCGACGGAGTCCTGGGTGATGCCCTTGGAGGAGCCTTCGAAGTTGGGCTTCACGATGACGGGGAAGTGCAGGTTCTCCGCCGTCAGCTCACTGAGCTTCTCCACGTACTGCCAGCCCGGCGTGCGGATGCCGTGCTTGGAGAGGATGAGCTTGGTGAGCTGCTTGTCCAGCGTCAGCGCCAGCGCGTACGCATCCGAGCCCGTGTACGCGAACCCCAGCTCGTCGAAGAGCGCGGGGTAGAACGCCTCGCGGAAGCGGCCCCGGCGGCCTTCGGCGGTGTTGAAGATGAGGTCCGGGCTGTAGGCCTCCAGGCGGGCCACGGTGCGCGACGCGGGACCGCTCACCTCGAAGCGCTCCAGGCGGTGCCCGAGTCGCTCGATGGCTCCCGCCAGCGTGTTCACCGTCTCCTGCGTGTCGAACTCCGCCTCTTCTTCCGTGTCCGACAGACGCAGGTTGTAGGTCAGCGCGATGCGCATGGCTTACTCCGTATCCCTTTCCTGAATGCCTTGGCGCGGCGCACCTTCGCCGCGGACATCAAACGGCCCGGAGCGCGTGCCGCCGCCACCGGCGTGCGGGCTGCAACCGTCGCGCCCGCCACAACCTTCCCATCCACCACCTGCGTCTGCGCCCAGGTGTCCCCCAGTCGCAGGCCCAGCGGATCCCTCAGCACCCGCCACGCCTCCACGCCGCCAATCACCACGAAGCCCGCCGCCGCGGCCACGAGTCCGTGCGGCGCGGGCATCATCCCCAGCAGCACCACCAGCGCGAGCGGCGCGTTGCGCAGGGTGCTGTCCCGGTGCCGTGCGGCCGAGCGCGTGGGCAGGTGCATCACCTTCACGCCGAAGATGCGCTTGCCCACGCTCTGTCCCTGGAGCATCCCGTCCGCGAGCAGCAGGAACAGCAGCGCCACCACCGCGCCCGCCGCGCCGCACACGACGTACAGCCCCCAGGCCGTCAGGCAGTCCACCACGCGCGCACCCAGGCGCAAGAGCAGCGACGCCTTCGGATAGGGCGAATCCGGCTCCGCGTCCTCCTGCACCAGCCGCAGCACGCGGCCTCCGCTCCGCTCCGTGGCCATCAGGCTGCGTTCAGGGGCGGCGCTCACTCTTCCGGCTCCAGCGTGAGGCCCTCTTCGCGGGCTTCCGGTTCATCCAGCCCGGCCAGGCGCGCCAGCCGCTCGTGCGCGGACAGCGGGTGGACGAAGGGCACCACCGTCTGGGATTGCGCGTCGGCGTGGCTTGCGTACTCAGCCGCGAGCCGCGCGGTGGGGCTGCCGGCTTCCGACAACCGCTGCAACCGCTCGCGCGCGCCGGCCTCGTCGTGCTGCGCGGCCTCGCCTTCGCGGGTGAAGAAGATGAAGGCCATGGCCGGACGCTTGGAGGACTCGCGCATCGCGAACTGCACGCCGTCCAGGTTCCAGCCCTTGCCGGTCCACTCGTTCAAGGTGCGCTCCAGCGCTCCCTCGTCCACCGTGGACAGCTCCACCACTTTGTACTGCAACGGGCCGGGCTCACGCACCACGGGGGTGCGGCCACGGCCGGGGCGCTTGCCCGCGCGCGCACCCTTGCGGGCGGCGGGGGCGCGTCTGGGCGGAGGCTTCGCGGTTCTGCGTCCGGGCCGCTTCTTCTGGGTGGGCATCGTGTGGGGACCATTTGGGCGCAAGCGGCGGAGCCAATCAAGCTCTCCGCCGCGCTGACGCGCCCGGGGTGTTGCCTAGAGGAGTTTGGCTGCTTCCAGGGCGTGGTAGGTGATGACCAGGTCCGCCCCGGCGCGCTTGATGGATGTGAGGACCTCCATCATCACGCGCTCGTAGTCCAGCCACCCGTTCTGGCCGGCGGCCTTGAGCATCGCGTACTCGCCGGAGACGTTGTACGCGGCGAGCGGCAAATCGAAGTTCTCGCGCAGCGCGCGGATGACGTCCAGGTACGACAGGGCGGGCTTCACCATGATGAAGTCGGCGCCCTCCTCCACGTCCAGCGCCGTCTCGCGGATGGCCTCGCGCACGTTGCCCGGATCCATCTGGTAGCCGCGCCGGTCGCCGAACTTCATCGTGCTCTGCGCGGCCTCCCGGAAGGGGCCGTAGAAGCCGGAGGCGTACTTGGCCGAGTACGCCATGATGGGCGTGTCGGTGAGCTTCACCTCGTCCAGGGCCTTGCGGATGGCGCCGATGCGGCCGTCCATCATGTCCGACGGGGCGACGATGTCCGCGCCCGCCTGCGCGCACGTGACGGCCATCTGCGCGAGCAGCGGCAGCGTGGCGTCATTGGCGACGTGCTGCCCGTCCAGGACGCCGCAGTGGCCGTGGTCGGTGAATTCGCAGAGGCACACGTCCGCGATGACCTGGAGGTCCGGCACCGCCGCCTTGATCTCCTGGATGGCGCGCTGGACGATGCCGTCGCGCGCGTAGGCCTGCGTGCCTTGCGCGTCCTTGTGGTCCGGGATGCCGAAGAGGATGACGGACGGCACGCCCAGGGACTTGGCGTGCTTCGCCTCCTGGACGGCGTGCTCCACCGACAGGTTGAAGACGCCCGGCATGGAGGACACGGGGCGGCGGATGTCCCGGCCTTCGACGACGAACAGCGGGTAGATGAAGTCCGTGGGCGAGAGACGCGTCTCTCTCACCATGTCACGGAGGGCCGCGGAGCGGCGCAGCCGGCGGGGGCGGTGGACGGGG
>NZ_RAWD01000325.1:0-10509 GCF_003612065.1 Corallococcus sp. CA047B | reverse complement strand
CACCAACCCCATGCCCCCGGTGCCGGTGCCGCTGGTGGAGCTGACCAGCCCGCCCCTGTCGGAGCTGGTGCGTGTGACGAACAAGGAGAGCCTCAACCTGTACGCGGAGCGGCTGGGCATGCGCTTCGCGCGCGAGCGCACCGGCCAGGAGGGCTACACCGCGCTGCGCACGGCGCTGGCCGCGGAGCTGTTGCGCCGGGGCGTGCCGTCCAAGGACCTGCGCCCGGTGGATGGCAGCGGCCTGTCCCGCTACAACCTGGCCACGCCCCGGGGCATGGCGCGCGTCATCCTCACCAGCCTCCAGGAGCCCTATGGCGCGGCGCTGGTGGACAGCCTGCCGGTGCTGGGCGTGGACGGGACGCTGGCGGGCCGGCCCACCACGCAGGCCACCGCGGGCCGCGTGCGCGCGAAGACGGGCACGCTGACGGGCCAGAAGTGCTTCGTGGGCGTGGCCGAGCGCCCCAATGACGTGGAGCACCCGCGCGTCGTCTTCGCGCTGATGCTCGGCAACATGGACGAGGGCACGAAGCCCAACGCCAACGAGACCTTCGACGTCTTCTCCACCGCCCTGGTGGAGCTGCCCCTGCATTGAAGCGGCGGGGCGCACTCTTCCCAGGGCACAGCACCCATGCGAGGTGAACCGTGAAGCTGAAGACCGCAGTGACCACCGCCGCGCTGCTCCTGCCGCTCGTGTCCGCAGCGGCGGGCAAGGCGCCCGCGAAGCCCGCCGCCACGGAGAAGCAGCCCGTGGAGACCACGTACCACGGCACCACGGTGGCGGATCCCTACCAGTGGATGGAGTCCGCCACCGACCCCAAGGTGCAGCAGTGGACGGACACCCAGAACGCGTACACCCGCGCGACGCTGGACAAGCTGCCGGGGCGCGAGGGCCTGCGCCAGCGCATCACCGAACTGCTGTCGTGGAAGTCTCCCGCGTACGGGGCCCTGGAGGAGAAGGGCGGCGTCATCGTGGCGATGAAGTTCCAGCCGCCGAAGCAGCAGCCGACGCTCGTCATCCTGGGCTCGCTGGACGACACGTCGAAGGAGCGCGTGCTGTTGGATCCCACGCAGGTGGACCCGTCCGGCAAGACGACCATCGACTGGTTCCAGCTCACGAACGACGGCAAGAAGGTGGCGGTGTCGCTGTCCAAGAGCGGCACGGAGAGCGGTGACGTGTCGGTGTACGACGTGGCCACGTCGAAGGCGCTGGCCAACGAGGTCGTCCCCCGCGTCAACGGCGGCACGGCGGGCGGCAGCCTCGCGTGGAACGCGCAGGGCACGGGCTTCTTCTACACGCGCTATCCGCGCGGCGAGGAGCGTCCCGCCATCGACCGCGAGGTGTACCAGCAGGTGTACTTCCACGCGCTGGGCACGCCCACGGAGAAGGACACGTACGCGCTGGGCAAGGACTTCCCGCGCATCGCGATGACGGAGCTGGAGGCCAGCGACGACGGCCAGTACACGTTCGCGCGCGTGGCCAACGGGGACGGCGGCGAGTACGAGCTGTACCTGCACGGCCCCAAGGGCACGTGGACGCAGGTGGCGAAGTTCACGGACAAGGTGGTGTCGGCGCGCTTCGGCAGCGACGGCGCGGCGTACCTGCTCAGCCGCAAGGACGCCTCGCGCGGCAAGGTGCTGCGCCTGCCGCTCAACACGCCGACGTTGGACAAGGCGACGGTGCTCGTCCCGGAGGGCGAGGCCACGGTGCAGTCCATCCTGCCCACGAAGAGCCGCCTGTACCTGATGGAGCAGCTGGGCGGGCCGTCGCAGATGCGCATCGTGGACCTGACGGGCAAGGCGCTGGGGCTGGTGCCCACGCTGCCGGTGTCGTCGGTGGGCGGCGCGGTGCGGCAGGGCGCGGACGACGTGCTGTTCGCCAACACCAGCTTCACGACGCCGGCCGCGTGGTACCGGTACTCGGCGGCGGACGGCAAGGTGACGAAGACGGCGCTGGCGCGCACGGCGGCCATCGACATGAGCGACGTGGAGGTGGTGCGCACGGAGGCCACGTCGAAGGACGGCACCAAGGTGCCGCTGACCATCCTGAAGAAGAAGGGCACGAAGCTGAACGGGAAGAACCCGGCGTGGCTCACGGGCTACGGCGGCTTCAACATCTCCATCACGCCCGGCTACAGCGCGACGGCGGGCCTGTGGCTGGAGCAGGGCGGCGTGTTCGCGGTGGCGAACCTGCGCGGCGGCTCGGAGTTCGGTGAGGCCTGGCACCAGGCGGGTTCGCTGACGAAGAAGCAGAACGTGTTCGACGACTTCTACGCGTGCGCGAAGCTGCTGGTGGACCAGAAGTACACGCAGCCGAAGAAGCTGGCCATCCAGGGCGGCAGCAACGGCGGCCTGCTGATGGGCGCGGCCGTGACGCAGCACCCGGAGCAGTACGGCGCGGTGGTGGCGCGCGTGGGCATCTACGACATGCTGCGCACGGAGCTGACGCCCAACGGCCAGTTCAACGTGACGGAGTACGGCACGGTGAAGGACCCGGAGCAGTTCAAGGCGCTGTATGCCTATTCGCCGGTGCACCACGTGAAGGACGGGACGAAGTACCCGTCGGTGCTCTTCACCTCCGGGGCGAATGATCCGCGCGTGGATCCGTTCCACTCGCGCAAGATGGTGGCCCGGATGCAGGCGGCCACCAGCGCCCCGAAGCCCATCCTGCTGCGCGCCGACGCGGAGACGGGCCACGGCCTGGGCACGCCGCTGGCCGCGCGCATCGAGGAGGAGGTGGACGTCTACTCCTTCGTCTTCAATGAGCTGGGCATGACGTACAAGCCCAACGCGACGAAGAAGCCCACCGCTCCCGCGCCGCAGTAGTCGGTTTCATCCGCGCCCATCCCTTCCCGAGCGGAGGGATGGGCGTTTCCTTTCCCGTGTTTCGTGGCACCCTGGCGCCCCATGAGCCCGCTCATCCCCTTCTTCATCCTTTCGCCCATCGTCGCGGGCGGCCTGGCCTGGTTCACGCTCACCCGCATCGGGAAGCGGCGGAACGAACGCGCGAAGGGGTCGCTGGACGCGGTGGTGGCGAAGCTGCGCGGGCAGAAGGTGCTGGGCGCGGTGGACCTGTTCGTCCAGGACGTGTCGTGGTCCGGGGAGACGGAGCTGTCGCCGCAGAACTGTCAGGTCCGCGTGGTGATGGGCGGCCAGGATGCCGGCACCATTCCGGCCCGCTTCGAGGTGGAGAGCGCGCCGGGTGCGCCCCGCCCTCCGGCGCCGGTGCTGGCGGCGCTGCGGGAGTTGGATGCGCAGGCGATGGCCGCGCTGAAGTCAGGCGGCTGGGCATGGCAGCGCCCGCGCATCGGGTTCGAGCCGGCGGCTTAAGCCGCGACGAAGCGCGGCCGCACTCCACCGGGGCTCAAGCCTGGACGTGCGTGAGGATCGCCGCCGTGAGGACATTGAAGTAAGCGGGATTCAGGGCGTGCCCCATTCCGTCGATGAGCAAGGCCTTCCCTCCGGAGACTTCGGCTGCCGCGGCGGCATGTCCTGGCGGGAAGATGGGGTCCTCGGAGCCGCCAATGAACAGGGCCGGCACCGTGAGGCGGCGCAAGGCCTGGAGCTGATCCTTCTGGGAGCTGCGCAGGCAGGCCTGTCGGTGGGCATCTCCTGCCGCCGTGTCTTCACCCCGCGCGGCGGCGCTCGCTACCAGGTCCCGCCAATAGGCCGCATCGAAGGGTGCGCGCGAACCGTTGGCGAGCCGCCAGCTCTCGCTGAGCAGTTCGGACGGAGACAGGTCCCACCCGACGAAGGTCAGGGCTGGACGGGAGTCGATGGGCTGGTGCGTGGATCAGACCCACCGCGCTTCTTCGCGCTGGATAGGATGCGCCCATGCTCCTTTCCAAGAACGAGTTCCTTGCGCGCGCGGAGGCCACGCTCGCCCGGCTGGACGGTGCCCGCAGGGATGCGCTCTCCCATCAGGGCGCGCCCCTGGTCACCTCCCTGGGGAGGGCGTTCCCCAAGGACGCGCCCCTTGAACCCGCCGGACTCGCCAAGGCGCTGTGTCCCGGGCCTGTCTCGCATGTCGGCCTGGCGGCCGTGGTGATGCGCGAGTTCCTCGAACCCGTGGACGCCGTGCTGGACGCGTCGCTGTCCAGGTCCACGGTCGTGACGGGGAACGCGAAGGCTCCCGGTTCGCTGCTCGTCACCTGCCCCCTCCTCGTACTGGGCGACCTGGAGGTCGATGGATTCCTGGACGACTGCGGGCCGGATTCGACCATCGTGGTCCTGGGCCGCTGTGTCGCGAAGGGGCTGCGAACGTCGGGGAACTTCCTGGTCCTGGGCGACCTTGTGGTCCGGGACGTCATCCAGGGCGTCTACAACGATGAGAGTCTCATCGTGGCGGGCAACCTGACGACGCGCTTCCTGGATGAGAATGATCACGAAGTCGCGTGCTACGGAGAACTCCACGCGGAGCATCGCTTCGAGAACGGGCGCTCCGACGAAGAGGCGGCGTCGCAGGCCTCCGCCTTCCTGGTGCCCGGGCTCTGGAACATCGATCTCGGCGAAATCGACCACGACGAACTCTTTGAACGCATCCGGCGGAACGAACCGGTCTTCACCGAAACGAAGAAGCACCCTTGAGCCGGCTTCCATCCTGGGTTGGAAGCCCACCCCAGGAAGTGAATCGCCTCGGGTGACGTTGCCTGCCACACGTCGGTTCGAGCACCCACGAAGGGAGTGCTGGAGGGCATCCGCGCCCGGTGCCAGCATGGGCCGCATGCCCTCCTTCGACTCGCTCGACACGCCCGCCGCCCTCGTCGACCTGGACCGCGTCGAGCGGAACCTCCAGCGCGTCGCGACCTATGCGCGCGAGCACGGGCTGCGCTGGAGGCCCCACACGAAGACCCACAAGACGGTGGAACTGGGCGCGCTCCAGGTGGCTGCGGGCGCTTCAGGTGTCACGGTGGCCACGGTCCTGGAAGCCGAGGTCATGGCCTCCGTGTCCGACGACGTGTTGCTCGCGTACCCACCCGTGGGAGCCCGCCGGCTCGCGCGGCTGATGGCCCTTCCCCAGCACGTGCGCATCTCCGTGGCGCTTGATTCCGTGGAGGTATTGGACGGGCTGGCGCACGCGGCGCGGAATGCGGGACGCACCGTGGGCGTGCTGGTGGAGTTGGATCTGGGCATGCGCCGGGTCGGCCTGCGCACGCCGGACGAAGCCGTGGCCCTGGCGCGCGCAGCGGCCTCCACGCCGGGCGTGGCGTTTCGCGGGGTGACGTTCTACGCGGGCCACATCCGCATCCCGCAGGCGGAGCTGCCCGCCACGATGCACGCCCAATCCCAGACACTGGCGTCGTTCGTGGACGCCCTGCGCGGCGCGGGCCTTCCGCCCGAGGTCGTGAGCGGCGGCTCCACCCCCACCCTCTGGCAATCCCACGCCGTGCACGGCCTCACGGAGATCCGTCCTGGGCTCAATGCGCTGAACGACCGCAACAGCACCGTCATCGGCGCCAATGACTGGACGGAGTGCGCCTACTCGGTCCTGGCCACCGTGGTGAGCACCGCCGTGTCCGGGCAGGTGGTCATCGACGCGGGGGCCAAGGCGCTCGCGAAAGAAGAGGGACTGGCCCCGGGGTACGGCGTCCTGCTGGAACGGCCGGAGGTCGTGGTGAAGAACCTGTCGGAGGAACACGGACTGCTGGACGTGTCCGCCACGACGTGGCGACCGCGCATCGGTGACCGCGTGCGCGTGGTGCCGAACCATGTCTGTGTTTCGGTCCCCATGCACTCGCGACTGCACGTCGTCCGAGGCGAAACAGCCGTGGCGACCTGGGAGGTCGCGGCGCGCGGCTGGTAGGCCTCCCGGCCCTCAGGCAGGAGACCCACCGCCGCTGAATCGCTACATGCTCAGGTGCGGGTCCCGCGCCGCGCCCCAGTCCTTGACGCCCACCTGCCGCATCGAAGCGGCGATGTCCTCTCCAAGCTTGGGCTTCGTCTTGCGGACGGCCTGGATGTCCTCGAAGTTGAGCTTCGGGTAGATGAGGCCCGCGAACACGTAATCCGTCACGTTGATGTCCGTGCCCCCCAGGATGGGCAGCCCGTCCCGGGTGATGGAACTGGGGAGCTGGTAGCACATGATGGAAGTCTGATCCGCCGGGGTGGCGAAGATGGACTGGTCATCGAGCGGACTGAGCACCTGCTCATCGACCGTGGCCTTGTCCCAGCCCTGGGTCGCGAGGAAGTACGCGTAGGCCTTGTCGGGATCGATTCGCGCCACCAGTTCGCGCCGCATGTGTTCATGCGGGAAGCCGAGCGTGTGCCCCGCCTCGTGCCGGATGACACGGCTGTATTCGGAATCCGGGGTGTTCATCGAGAACGCCTCCAGGTTCATCGTCGGCTCGTCGGTCGGGATGAGCTTCACGTCCGTCCCGAGGTACGACCAGTAGCCCCCCGGCTCCCGTGAGATCCTCACGTCGCCGGTCCCATTCGTTTCGACGAAGGAGATGCCGCCGCTCGTCGACCAGGCGTTCAGGTGGCTGACGATGCGGGCGCGAAGGTCGGCCGGCGCGGACTCCATGAAGCTGACGGTCAGCTCGCGGGTGGCCGGTCCCCAGTACTTCGACGTCAGGAGCGCGATCCGCATCGGGGTCAGCGGAAGGTCCGAACCCAACGCGGCCACGAGCCCTGGCAGCGGCGCATTGACCGGGTTGATCTTCCTGGCGACCTCCGCCGCCCTCACCAGCAGGCGACCGGGAAGGACCTTCAGCGTACAGCCGGTGTGGCTCGCGGCCGTGAACTGCGCGCGTCCCTGACCATCCCCCTGCCGCCGTTCCAGCAGCGCGTCTTCCTGCAACGCCTGCCGAGCCACATCGGCAATCCTCAGCAATGCATCACGATATCCGTCTGTTTCACGCATGGCTCCACCTCCACGTGTCGCTGATGGAAAATTGAAGATGGACCTCGCGGCAACAAGGCCACGAGGGGGGCCAGCTTTTCATCCGCCGAAGCGTTCACGCGTCCGGCTGTCAGAGGAGCCGCTGCAGTTCCTGGCTGAGCACCTCTTCCAGGTGCCGGATGTTGCGATAGACGAGACAGCGATAGCTGGACACGTCGAAGCGCAGCTCCCGCACGTCCCGCACCAGCATCAGCGTGGGCTTGCCCCGCCCCCAGGCGTACCCCACTTCCAGATACACGTTGGGGTTCGCCAGCGACAGGTCCGCGATGACGACCTTCGCGGTGTCGATGCGGTCCCGGATGCGCTGGATGATGGGGCCGTCGAAGGTGGCCTGGTCGACACGCTCGCAGAGCAGCCCGGCCGCCTTCACCGGGCCCAGGATGCCGTAGTGGTAGGTGTCCTCCAGCTCCGGCGCGAAGGGCATCGCCACGAACGCATGGGGCTTCTCGTTTGAATTAGCGCCCGCGCTGGCCATGGGGGCCGCCGCGACGAACCGGGACGTGCGCCGGACGCGGAAACCCATGCCGCCGGGCAGTGGCTCCACCCCCGCGGTGGCGCCCAGGCCAGTCGCCAGGGCCTTGCGCATCCGCTCCATCCGTTTGGGATTGATCTCCACCACCGTGAGGCGCTCCAGGTCGCGCGGCCCCACGCCCCGCTGGAAGGCCTCCACGAACCCGCCCACCAGGGCCAGCACGGCTTCGTCCTCGTCGAGCCCGTAGTTGGGGCCGTGCACCGTGCACGCGACGTGGCGGAGGGCCGGGCGGGGTTCCAGGAGCTGGAGCGCGCGGACGGCGAACTGGCGGATCTCGTGGTAGCCGAACTGGCGCAGGCGCACCGTGCCCAGGAAGAGCACCCACGGAGCCCCCAGGCCGCCCCGGGTCTCGATGAAGCGGTGGTCGCCGGGAAGCACCGCGAGGGTGTCCGTGGTGATGCCCACCTCCTCCAGCCGCCGCGCCACCGCACCGTCCGCCCCGTGGAAGCCCTGCGCGTACTTCAGCAGCACGGCATCCGCGGCCGTCTCTCCCACGTCCCCCAGGTCCACGACGACGTCCAGCGTGTCTCCCATGGGCACGGAACTGTAGTCAGTCAGGCCCTCCGGCTCCAGCCGCCGGCAGGAAGCGGTCGAACCAGCCCAGGGCCTCATCCCAGACACGGCCCCAACCGGCTTCGCTGAACATGTGTCCTTCGCCGTCGTGTTCAACGAAGCGGAGCCGCTCGGGGGCGCTGGCGTAGCGCGGCGTGAGCGCATGGTGGAAGGCTCGCGCATCCGACGCCGGCACCAGGGTGTCCGCCCCCGCCGTCTGGAGAAGCAGCGGCGTCGGGAAGTATCGCGCCAGGTGGGCGTAAGCGCGTGGCGGAGGGGCCACCACGCTCACCGCCGCATCCAGCACCGCACCAGCTTCGATGGCGCCAAAGAGCATCGCGCCCCCCATCGAGATGCCGCAGGCGCCCACCGCCCCCGGCCGAGACCATCCCTGCTCCGCGAGGACCCCGAGCACGGTGGGCAGCTCCGCGGCGGCCTGTGCCACGAGTTCCGCGAAGCTGTCGGCCATGCGTTCGGGAGCGAAGCGGTGTTCGAAGTCCGGGTGGCGCCGTTCGCCATGCCCCACCGCGTCAAGGATCACCGCGACATACCCCCGCCGGGCCAGGAGGTACGCCTCGGGGCGCTGGACCTCCTTCGACGCCCCCAGCCCATGCAGGAGCACCACGGTGCCCCGGGGGCCCGGCGCGGGTGTCGGTCCCCCGCCGACAATCAGGGCGGGTGCATCCGCGAGCATGACGCGTTGCTCTGACTGCATCTTCGCTCCCCGCGAGGAATGTCGGCGACGGGCCGGAGTCTTCCATCAATGCCTTGCACGCTCCATCGCCTTGTCTGGCACACTGGGCCTCCGCAAGGCTTTGCACCGGGATGCCTGCCTGCCGGGGAGGCTTTTCGACCGTCCTCCGGACGGGTGTGAACCATTTCACTGTTCTCTCCGGACCCAGTGGCTAGCGTCCCGGCACCATGTCCCTGTTCGCGCGCCTCCAGGCCCTGCTGTCCGCCCACCCCGCCGCCCCGGAAGCTCCGGCCGGGCAGGCGCCCGCGACCGCTGCTTCACCTTCCGCCTCACCGTCCGCGACGGAACCGGAAGCGGCGGCGCCCGCGCCCCCCGTCTGCACGCGCTACCTCCAGGCGGGCCAGGTGGTGGTGCGCGAGGGCGACCCCGGCAACTCGATGTTCGTCGTGCTGGAGGGCCGCGTCGCCGTGCTGCGCGGCAACGACGGCGCCGCGAACACGGAGGTGGGCCGTCTGGGCGCGGGCGAGTTCTTCGGGGAGCTGGCGCTGCTCACCGGCACGAAGCGCACCGCCACGGTGGTGACAGTGGAGGACGTGGTGCTGCTGGAGCTGACCCAGGCTGGCGTCCGGGAGCTGGGCAAGGACTACGGCGTGAAGGGGGACCAGATGCAGTTGGCCGCGAAGGAGCGCCTGCTCGCGGACACCCTGCGCAGCAACCCGCTCATCGCCGCCCTGCCCCAGGAGGTGCAGCACGAGCTGGGCGATGCCTTCGTGCCCTGCACCGTGCCCGCGGGCGAAACGCTGCTCACCCGGGGCCAGCCCGGCGACGCGCTCTACGTCCTCTTGCGAGGCAAGTGCGAGGTCTTCCACACGCACGGCGATGGACGCCAGTCGCCCTACCCCCTGCTGGAGGAAGGCGCCCTCTTCGGGGAGATCTCCCTGCTGCGCAGCCGGCTGGCCACCGCCACCGTGCGCACCGTGACGCCGTGCACGCTGCTGAAGCTGGAGCGCGAGGTGTTCCGCAAGGCCTTCCTGGGCCAGCCCGACCTGCGGGGCGCCCTGGTGCGCCTGGGCCTGGAGCGGCTCAAGAACACCATCGAGGTCATGGGCGAAGCGAAGTAGCTAGCCGTGGAGCGTCTCGCCCGCCTCCAACATGGCGACGAACTTCTCCAGCCGGCGCACGCGCGTCTCCGGCTTCTTCGCGTCGTGGAGCCGGTACAGGATGGCGTAGCGGTTGGAGCCCTTGAGCGTGGCGAAGAACGCCTTCGCCTTCGGGTTCGCCTCCAGCGCGTTCAGCAGGTCCTCCGGGACGGTGATGGTCGTGGGCGACGCGTACGCCGCTTCCCACCGCCCGTCGGCCTGGGCCGCCTCCACCTCGCGCAGGCCGGCGGGCTGCATCCGCTTCGCGGCGATGAGCGCGTCGGCCTTGCCGCAGTTGATCTTCGACCACCTGCTCCGGGCCCTGCGGGGCGTGAAGCGCTGGATCCAGAAGGTGTCGTCGACCGGTTTCGCCTGCCCGTCGATCCAGCCGTAGCAGAGCGCCACCTCCACCGCCTGGGCGTACGTCACGGACGCGATGCCCGACTCCTTCTTCGCGAACTTCAACCAGACGCCCGGTGCGTCGGCGTGGTGCTTCAAAAGCCACTGCTCGAACGCCTTCTCCGACGCGAACGGCACGGTGGGGAGTTCCTGCTTCGCCTTCATCCAACCATTCCTCCAGGGCCGGGTTCAGGACATTCCCGCTGACAAAAGCCCCACAGGGACTCTACCGGTGGAAGGCAGCCGGTGCGGAAGCCGTTATGAACAGGGCCATGGCCGATTCCAGCCCCCGTCC
>NZ_RAWD01000324.1:0-10599 GCF_003612065.1 Corallococcus sp. CA047B | reverse complement strand
GAACAGCGCCGCCGCGAGCCCACCCACCCACTGCAACACCATCAGGACGATGAAGGTCCGGTCGGTGCGCTGGCTCAATGCCAGACACTGCGCTTCGAAGAGCTGCCGCGCCCGCAGGGCCACGTCGGCGTCGGACAGGTGGATTCTCATCACGGGGTCTCGCCAGACGGACGCGGGGGTGTTTCCAGGGCACATCCAAAGACAGGCGCCGCGGGGCTCCCCGGTGCTTGCGAGCCCACGAGCGCCCGGATGGCGAGGCTGCCCGCGCTGTCGCCCTCATGGCCCCGCGCGGGGGTGATGCCTCCGCTGAAGCGCTCCTCCCCCTCCGGCGAGAACAACACCACCTGGCCGGACGTCCGCGCGCCCAGCTCGCGCGCCGCCGTCCCATCCACGTCCGCCACCACCTCCACGCCGGGCAGGGCCTGGGCGCGCGTCCACAGCTCCGAGCGCACGAAGTCCGGGGGCGCTTCGCTCGGTGCCCAGACGAACACGCGCGTGGCGAGCCGACCGCCCGCGTGGGCCGTGAGCTTCGCAAGCTCCGTGAGCGTCGCGCGCGAGCAGGGACACTGGGGATGGAGGAAGACGAGCAGCGACCACGCACCCGGGCCGCGCACGGGCGCGAGCAGTTCCGGCAGGCGCGAGGGCGGCGTCGCCGCAGGGCCGGCCGCGCTCGCGTGCGACCACATCAGCCCCGTGCCCAGCGCTGACGCCGCCAACCAGAGCCCCACGAACCACGGCAGGGCCACGCGACGCAGCGCGAACTGTTTCAGACCCTCGTCACGCGATACCCGGGCCGGGGTATCCAGGGGGCCATGGGCATCTACCGGGGCGGCCATGCACGGCCATGCTGGAGAGTCCCCGTGTCATTGGCAATACGCATTCAAGCAGGCAGGCCCAGACCTTGAGACAAGGAAGTGTGCCCACTTTTGAGAAAATCACGAGCCTTGAGAAATCCTCGTACTTCCTTCCCGGAGAGCCTGGGCGTATGCCTTTGAATCCCTGTTATCACCGTTCCCAAAGGCGGATTTCGGTGCCTGCTCGTCGCACCAGCAACGGACTCAGGGCGCCATCCACGGGTTCGATGCGGCCGGGAAGTGTCGCGGAGGTGACGGTCCTCCAGCCGCGTTCGGTGAGCGCCTCGTGCACCTTGGCGCCAAAGCCTCCTCCGTAGGACGTGAGCAGGTGGGAGGCCCGCACGCGGTCCAGGAGGTCCCGGCCCGCGTCGTCGGACAGGTAGTAGAGGACCTCCGCGAGCAGCACGAGGTCGGCCTCCAGGGCCACGTCCTCCACGGACGCCTCCACGATGCGCACTCGCGCCTGGGCCCCCAGCCGTTCACGCAGGCGGGCGACGAAGCGGGGCTCGGACTCCACGGCCTGGACGCTCGCGTGGGGAAAGAGTGTCAGCAGGTGCTCGGTCATCATTCCCTCGCAAGCGCCCACGTCCACCACGCGCCGGGGTGGAGGCGAGGCGTGGCGCAGCGACTCCAGCACCCTGGCGGTGAGGGCGAAGCGCTCCGCTTCGTAGGTGGACTGGGCGAAGCCCCATGGGTCCGCGAGCTCGGAGAAGATCTCCGGCTTGGTGAGGGACAGGGCGCGCACCATGTCCGTGGAGCGCACCTCCGTGAAGGCCTCGATGCCGGGACCGTCTCGCAGCGGGTCCGTGCAGGCTCCGCCCTGGGCTCCGTCGGGGCGCTCCCGGTACAGCGCGTTGAGCAGGCCGAGCTTGCGCTGGAAGGCCGCGTCGTCCAGCACCGTGCACACCGTGGGACGCGCGCCCGTGGCCGGCACCCACAGCCGGTCGAAGACGCGGCTGACGAGGACCGCCACCTCGCGGTGCAACGGCGCCTCCTCCTGCGGGCTGTGCGTGAAGACGCGCCGCTCCCCCTGCTCGCGCTGCTCCCGGCACCAGGGGCCTATCTCCGACGGCGACAGGAGCAGGTGCGTGCTGCGCGCTCCCAACGCCCGGCCCACCGCCTCCAGCTCCCGGCCGGCGCCTCCGTCCTCCGTCACCACCGCGAGGTCGGCGCCCCCGGCGACGGTGCTGAACAACCGGACCACGTCCTCGGGGTGGGCCACCACGATGAGCGGCGCGGCCTTCTGGGTCTCCGTCATGTCAGGCACTCCAGTCGGATCCCGCCGCCGCTTCGCGCGCAGGGAATCGGATGAGGGGAAGCAACTGCTCGCGGATGAGCGGCTCCCACCGCATCCGCTCGGCGAGGGCCCGGCCCGTCTCCAACAACAGACGTCCTTCGTGCGCATCGCGCGGGAGGCGGCGCACCACCTCTTCCGCCACGCGCCGCGCGGTGCGCGATTCCTGCTCACGCAGCACGGTGGCGGGCAGGGCCTTCCAACCCTCCACCGTCCGCGCGAGCCCCGCCTCCCGGGCGTCCGTCACGGGGTCCGACACGACGAGGTTCGGGTGCGCGGACTCCGACAGGCCCAGGGCCTCGCACTGCTCGCGCAGGGTGCGCCGGGCACCGCTGGCCCCGGAGATGACACAGATGGCGCCACAGCCCAGCGCTTCCAATTGCGCCAGCCCGTGGGATTCGTACAGGGATTGGCCCAGTGAAACATCCGTCGCGCGGTGCAGGTCGTCCCGCGTGAAGTCCAGGCCCGCGGGCCACGTAGGCTGGTTCACCAGGGCGATGTGCACACCCGTGCCCCGCGCGTTGAACGCCTCCACCCGCGCCTTCACGTGGCGCAGGTTGTCGGACGGGTCCGCCTCGTTCCACTCGGTCACCATCACGAGCAGCGCGGGCCTCCGCTCCGGAGGCAGCAGCTCCGCCAGGTGTTCGCACACGTCCACGTCGCGCCACAGCCCCTTGCAGACCTCGTCCCGGGAGATGTGCGTGAGCAGCAGTCGGAAGTCCTGGCCCCACTGCTTGCGCGCATGGCGCAGCACCCGGACGCTCGCGGCCTCCTTCGCATCCCCTTCCGTTTCAATCAGGCGATGCCCGTGGGGCACCACCGTCACGGGCTGGAGCGAGTAGCGCGGGTCGAGGAAGCGCAGCTCGTCCGCGACGGAGGCGCTCACCGCGCCGACGCGCTCGCACAGGTGGCCGTTGCGGAGGATCTGGAAGTTGGGCCAGGTGCCCACCGGATACACCTGATCCAACGTCCGGCCCTGCTCCAGCCCCAGGCGCTGCACGTTGTAGAAGCGCGCATCGGACGCGCCCTGCCCCGCCTCGCCGTACTCCACGAGCACCCGGGGCGTGCGCACCTCGCCCGCGTAGTAGACGGTGTGGCACCAGTCGTGCCCGTCGAGCAGCGCCTTGTACGCGAGCGGCAACGACAGGTGCTCCTGCGCCAGGACGACGGCCCCCGCGCCGTCCTGGGAGCGCAGCCGCGCCACCGCGTCGAAGACGGGCTCCGCGAGCGTGATGGCCAGCATCGCGTCGTGGTCCAACGGCGGCGCGTCCAGGAGGCCGTGGTGCACCGCGCGCCGGAACAGCCGGTTGAGCCACGGCGCCGCGCCCAGCCTCGTGCCGTACAGCCCGCGCCACACGCGCGAGAGGGCCCGCCACGGCGCCGGGCGTCCGCCCCGACAGTCGAACGGGAGGTCCACCCCGAGCAGCGTGTGCAACCGCTGGAGGAACAAGGGCAGCGTGCCCAGCCGCACCCGGTAGCCCCGGAGCACGTCGGTGAGGTCCACCAGCAGCACCTCCACCGGACCGCCCGGAGCGTCGCGCCTGCCGTAGATGAACGACACGTCGTGCCGCGCCTCCACCGGCTGGAAGACCCGCGCCCACGCCTCCGGGTTGCGCCGGCGCAGGCCGCTGTAGAGCACCTCTCCGTGCGCCTCCAGGTCGTGCGCGAGCGACTCCTCCGGCGCATAGCTGCCCAGGCCGCACGGACGCACCGTGGGGCTCACCAGCAGCGTGCGGGGAAAGGCCGCGCGGTACTCGGGCGCCGCCAGCAGGTGCTCCAGCACCACGCCCATCCCGCCCAGCGTGCGCGTGGCTTCGTAGGACAGGTGCACCAGCAGCTCACCGCGCGCGGCGGGTTCCTCCACGCTCACGGGGCCACCGTCCAGACGCGCTCGCACAGCTTGCGGCCCGTGCCCAACCTGCGCGCGTGCGCCTCCACCGCGGGCAGCGTCGCCGCCTCCAACTGGCTTGCGTAGAAGGACAGCCCCCGCAGCTTCGCGGGCCACAGCTCCGTCAGGTCCAGACACCGGGGCGCCAATCCGAGCGCCCACGCGTAGTCGACAATCTCATCCTCCGGGTGGTGCGCGGAGTACGGCAGGTCCTCGTAGTAGACGATGCGCCCCCGGTCCCCCCGCAGCGCCCGCACCGCGTCGCGCACCAGCAGGTGGTCCACGTGGCTGGAGATGCCCAGCGGCACGTAGCAGACCGCGTCGTCGGAGACGTGCGCCAGCACCTCCCCCAGCGCCTCCCGGACGCGCACGGCCAGCGCCGCCGTGGCCGCCTCCGACTCCCGGGGCCCTCCCGGAGGCGAGCGCAGGCTGGTGTCGCGAAAGCCCAGGTGCACCAGGTCCGCGCCATGCGCTCGGGCGAAGCGTCGGTCCTCGCCCATCCGCAAGGACGTCACCGCCAGCGACCGCGTCGGATCCACCGGCAGCACGAACTCCCAGCAGCTCTGGGAGAAGACGGTGACGAGCGTGGGGACGACGCCCCGGGGCACGCCCAGCAGGCTCGCGTACGCCCCCAGCGCCACGTCGTCCGGATGGGGCGAGAAGAACACGTGCTCCGGTCCCCCCTCGTCGCTCCGCGCATGCTCAGCCACGGGGACCTCCCATGCGCGTCGGCGCGGGCCACTCGTTCAGCGGCAGGTCGTGCAGGTCGCCTTCGGGCGTCACGAAGCCGAGCACGACGACGCGCTCACCGTCGTTGACCACCGTGTGGCGGAACGCGCGCACCGGCGCGTCCAGCTCCCGCGTCAGCCCTTCGGAGAAGCGGCCGGAGGTGATGAGCCAGTGGCCCGCGTCGTTGGGCATCAGGCGGGGCACGTCGCCGTCCAGCCACACGAGCCCCGGCCGCGACTCCCCCAGGTTGAAGGTGAAGAAGCTCTTGTCCGCGTGCGGCTCCGACGCGTGCGCCACCACCTCCCGCCGCCTGCGGGCGACGCTGGGCGCGTGGTACTTCACGAACCGCACCGCCCCTTCCGTGCGGCGGCGGAACAGGCGCGTGAGCCCCCCGGCCCGCAGGCCGTAGCCCAGCTCCAGCGCCTCCAGCAGCACGCTGCCCACGACGTGGGACGCGAGGTACGCGTCCTCCGACGCCACCAGCAGCTCCCGCACCGGCTCCGGCACGAGGCGCCGGCGGAAGCCGCTCCACGTCACGGGCTTGGCCATGAAGGCCTCGATGGCCTGCCGCACCACCGTGGACTCCGGGTACCACGTGGCGTTGTAGCCCGTCTGGAACACCGTCTCCGCCGGCATCAGCGCATGCAGGTACGGGTGCGCCAGGAGCGCGTGCTGGTACGTGGCCTCGTAGCGCTCGAACTGGCCGTCGAGCTCGTGGCGCGCCAGCAGCGCCGCGGGCCGCTCCAGGTAGAAGAAGCCGCGCTCGGACAGGTGCTCCACCAGCGTCCGGGCGAAGGCATCACGCCGCCTGGGCGCGCCCGACAGGAAGTCCTCCAGCCGCAGCGGCTGGATGTCCGTGAAGCGGGGTGTCTGGCTCCGGATGAGGCCATCGCTCCCTGGGGCGAAGGGCCTTGCGTGGGGGGAAGACGACGAAGTCCGGGGCGCGGTGTCGAACTGGAGAGGTCGGGTCGTCATGGTCGGGGTTCGGGCTGGAATGCGTCACAGATTACGGGTGGCCTCTGACATTCCTGGATCAGGACGGACCCCCTCCGCGCCTCAATTCCTATCAATGCCTGTCACCTCCCAGGTCGCCCCGCACACACGCGCTGTCACTCACGCCTGCACGCGACCGGCGGCGGTTCGTCCACCAGGGGACATCCGCGATTCCCACGGGGAAGACGACCTGGGCCGGTGGGTCCGGAAGACGCCTCCCCGGTTTGCGCTGTGCGGGCGGAGACAGCGTCCGCGACGTGGGGGCCGGTGCCTTGACGGAGGCCCCCGCGCTCGCGCTCCAATCCCTGACATGGCCCCGCGCACGTCACGTCTGTTCATCGCAGTCCTGATGGCCGCGACCTGTTCCTGTGCGCGCCTTCCCAGCCATCCGGTGATGGCGGACCTGCCGCTCTTGCGGATGGAAGTGGTGCTCCCACCACGGCCCGTGACCCGCGCGGTGCTCGTGGAGCGCGTGCGGGCGACGGGGCTGAGATTCGACGTGATGCCGGAGGGCGCGCGTGTGTTCGTGGACGGCCGGGCGGTGGGATTCGCCCGGCAGTTGGAGTCGCTCGTCACGCTGGCGCCGGGTGTCCATCAGGTGAGCGTTCGGGCCGCGGGACACGCCACCTGGCGGGCCGAGGTGATGGTGGGCGACCGGCCGGAGCCCATCCAGGTGACGTTGACCGCGTCGCCGTGAGGGGCGGTCGGGACGGACGTGGCGCACCACCATTCGCAAGGGGGAGGAACGGCGTGAAGCTGACGAGGAGAAGGGGTCGGCTGTTCCGGTTGCCGTTCGCGGACGCGCCGGAGTCCCGTGCGCGGCTGTGGAAGAGCATGACGGAGCACGGGCTGTTCGTGCCGGCGGATGCACCGCAGCCCATCGGGACGGAGTTCCCGCTCCAGGTCGCCTTCCACGGCGCGGCCCCGGCCGTCTCCGGTCGCGTGCGCGTGATGGAGCACGGGGTGTCCGGCTGGGTGCGCGGCTACTTCGTCAAGTTCGTCGCGCTGGACAAGGGAAGCCTCCCGCTTCCGGTGAGCGCTCGCGACGAACGGCCGACCCCGCGGCCGGTGGAGGCGCCCGTGGATCCGCCCGGTGCCTCCGCGCCTGCGAGCGCGGACTCCTGGCGGGAGGAGCCGACGCCGGTGGGCATCCGGCCCCGCTCGACGGTGGAGGGGGCGGCGGCCCTGCACGACTATTCGAACGTGGAGCTGCTGCACGCGCGCGACCCGGAGGCATGGCAGGGCGGGCTGCGGCCTTTCGACACGTTCGGTCCGTACCAATTGCTCAAGCGCCTGGGGGCGGGCGGGATGGCGGAGGTGCTCCTCGCCCGGCGCACCATGGCCGAGGGCGTGGACAAGCTGGTGGCGCTCAAGCTGGTGTTCCAGGAGTACGCGCGCCACCCGCGCCTGTCGGAGCTGTTCCTCACCGAGGCGCGCCTGAGCGCGACGCTCCAGCACCCCAACGTCATCCAGGTGTTCGACGTGGGCTCCGCCGCCGGCCGGCCCTTCATGGCGATGGAGTACGTGCCCGGGTGCAACGGCGCGGACCTGTTGGAGCGGCTGCGCGAGCGCGGACGGCCGCCGCCGGTGGCGCTGGCGGTGACGCTCGCCATCGAGCTGGGCAAGGCGCTGGAGTACCTGCACGACCAGCGCGACCTGGATGGACGCCCGTTGCACCTGGTCCACCGCGACGTGAGCCCGGGCAACCTGCTCATCGGGCTGCACGGCGAGGTGAAGCTGGTGGACATGGGGGTCGCATCAGCGAGCATCGCCAGCGGCAACGACCTGCTGGTGGTGGGCAAGCGCGCGTACATGGCGCCGGAGCAGGCGGCGGGGGGACGCCCGGAGCCCGGCTGGGACATCCACGGCATGGGGCTGGTGCTCTACGAGCTGCTCACGCTGCAGCACGCGTTCGGGGATGTCGCCGAGGCGGCGGAGCGCTCCGGGCGCCTGCGTCCGTCAGACTTCAATCCCCAGGTGACGCCGGAGCTGGAGCGGCTGGTGCAATGGGCGACCGCGCCGGATCCGTCTGGTCGGGCTCCCAGTGCGCAGGCCCTTCGACAGGCGCTGGAGCGCGTGCGGGCCACCCTGCCCCCCTTCGATGTGGTGCAGGCGATGCGCGAGCTGTTCGGGGAGTCGCTGGACCGGGTGCAGCGCGAGACGGAGGCGCTCATCGGCATCGCGCGTGGCAGGGACCGGCCCCGGGGCTCCCAGCGGTGCCGCAGATGGTGGGGGTTCGTGGATCAGCGGATCCCGGGAGCGTTGAAGCTGATGGCCGCGCGGCACCGACAGGAGTTGCGTTGGGGCGCGATGGCGCTCACGGTCCTGGTCGCATCCGGCGCGGCGCTCCTGTGGCCCCTGCACGCGCGGGAAGCGGCCCTGGGTGAGCACCTGTCGAAGGCGGATCGGCTCATCGCGGTGGCGAAGCTGTCGGGGGCGGGAGAGGACACGGCGCTGGCGCAGCTCCAGGCGGCCCGGGCGCTGCGTCCGGAGGATCCGCGGGTGCGGGCGCGGCTGGAGGCGCTGGCGGACGGGTTCGAGTTGCTGGCGACGGAGGCCTCTCAGCGGGGCGACGTGGCCGAGGCCGTGGCACACCTGCGCGCCGCGCTCGAAGCGGCACCGGAGCGGAATGTCCCCCGGATGAAGCTCCAGTTCCTGGAGGACGAAGCGCGCCGCACCACCACGGGAAGGAGGAAGCGATGAGCATGCGCTCCCGGTTCTCGTTCGCTTCGGTGGAAGAGCTCCCGCTCCCTTTCCCATGGCGGATTCACGCGGAGGCAACGCACCTGCGTGCTCATCCTCCTTTCGCGGCGATGGAAGGGCTCGCGCCCCATCGAGCACTCCCTCTTCGCGCGGGGAAACGTCCACCCGTTCGCGGCGCACTGGTCCGCGCCATGACGATGGCGTTCCTGCTCACCTCGGTGACGGGTTGTTCGCGCAGCTCGGAGGAGGCCAGCGCCGCTGAAACCGTGTTGCGGGAACTGGAGGCCATCGTGGCCACGTGCGCGGCGGCGCAGGGGCCCGTCGACACGATGCGCACCGCGCGCTCGTTCTGGGAGCCCTTCGAAGCAGGCGCCACCTTCCGCGCGGGCGACTGGGTGCGCACCGGGCCCGAGGCCTCCGCGCGCATCGAGCTGCGCGGTGGCGGTCGCTTCGAGTTGGAAGAGCGCACCGTGGTGATGGTGGAACGTCCCACGCCAGCGTACGGGGGGGGCACGGGCGGCGCGGTGGTGGCCTTGGAGTCGGGTGCCGCCCGGGGCGTGCTTCCCGTGGATGCGCTGCGAGACGGCCCTCTCGTCCTGCGGGGAGACGCCGGACGCCAGGTGGAACTCACGGTGGACGCGCACGATGGACCTGCGGAGTTCCGCGTCACCCGCACCGCCAACAGCATGCGACTCAGCGTGTCCCGGGGACGGCTGATGCTCTCCGAGGGTGCGCACCGCCGCACGCTCGACGCGGGCAACTGGCTGGAGGTCGCGCGGGGCCTGGAGGACGCCGAACACGACGGGCCGCCCTTCCCCGCCAGCCTGTCTCCCGGCGTGGATGCCCGCATCGAGTGGAGCCAGGACCTGGACATCGCCCTGGCCTGGAAGCCGTTGGACGGAGCGCGGCGCTACCAGGTGCAGGTGGCGCGAGACCTGGGCTTCACCCAGCGCGTGGTGGACACGCAGGTGGAAGACCAGAGCTTCACGTTCATCCCCCCCGAGCCCGGGATGTTCGTCTGGCGCGTGGCCGCGCTGGATGCCCGGGGCCAACCCGGCGAATCCGGCTTCGCCCGCCGCATCTACGTGGACCGCAAGCTTCAGCGCGCGTTGCTCATCGCGCCCCGGGATGACTACCAGGCCCCGGATGACACGGCGGCCCGGGACATCGTCTTCGCGTGGCAGTCCGTCGGCGGAGAGCCCCGCTACCGGCTCGTCGTGGCGCGGGACCGGAACCTGAAACACCCGGTGCTCGTGCTCGAAGGCAGCACGCAACAGGTGGTGCTGCCGGGGCTGGCTCCCGGCGAGTACTTCTGGGGCGTGTACGTGGCCGAGGAACCACCCACGCCCCTGTTCCAGAAGGCCCGGCGGCTCGTGGTGCCGGCGACGCCCGGGGCCCGCGGGCGGGGGGGCCTGGCCAACCCGGCGGACCTGTGAGGGACGGCCCGGACGTCAGGCGCTCTTGCGCCGCCGCATCATCGCCTCGTACGAGCGGCCCACGCTCTGGGAGAGGATGAGCAGTTCGCCCACGTCCGGAGGGGTGAGCTGATCCGGCCCGTTGTCCACGTAGAGCAGGTGGACGACCTTGCCGCGCACCAGCAGCGGGAGGATGACCGCCGTCGTGGGGAAGCCGCCGCCCAGCAGCCGGTAGAACATCCCCATCGCCGCGTCCCGCTTCACCGGGCCCACGTAGTGCGAGCGCGTGTCGCGCACGAGCCGGAAGGTGCTCTGGTCGCGCAGCGGCACACCGATGCGGCGCACCGCTTCGTCGCGCACGCCCTGCCCCATGCCGTGCCAGCCCGTCACGAGGTTGCCCTGCACCGACAGCAGCAGGGACCGGCGCCACTTGCCCAGCGCGAACCGGAGCACCGTGCGGGCCACGTCCTCGCGGTCCGAGCTTCGCGCCAGCTCCGCCTGGGCCTCCGGGAACGTCATCGGCGTCGGAGGAGGCGTGGGCGCGCGGACCTGCGGCGGCACGGGCAGTCCCGGGCTCGCGGCGGGCGGCCGGCCCGTCGCGGCCACCTGCGCGGGCAGGCCGGGGACCGGGACCTGGGGCGCCACGTGCGCGGGGATGTCCACGCGCGGGGGCACTCCGGGCGGCACCGGACGCTGGACGGCGGGGGGCGCCACGGGCCGGGG
>NZ_RAWD01000323.1:0-10602 GCF_003612065.1 Corallococcus sp. CA047B | reverse complement strand
CACGTCCCCCCGCCCTTGCTTGGCGTTCCAAGGAGCTGGGCCGCTGGCACGCACCCTGCTTACATCCGCGCCGGGTGGGGGAGTCAGGGGCGCTGGGCCGGAGGTGGAAGATGAAGGGCGTTCAGGAACAGGCGCAGGGGCAGGGCAAGCACTGGGACCCGGTGTGCGGCAGGCACCTGGAGGCCCCGGAGGGCCATCCGTCATCGGAGTACAAGAAGCGCCGGTACTTCTTCTGTTCGGAGGTCTGCCGCACCGCCTTCGAGCGTCAGGCGGAGCGCTTCCGTCTCAACGAACTGGCGCGGGCCGGCGCGCTGATGTCACCGGGCCGGGTGCGCTGGGGGCTTGCGTAGATGCCCGGCGGCTTCACGCCGCCTGACGCAGGTCCTTGAGGCGCAGGGACAGCTTTCGCTGGCCCCGGAAGGTGTCGAAGCCGGCCTGGAACGCCAGGTCCACCGGCCCCTCCACCATGGACACGCGATCCGCCATGCCAAAGCCGATGGCGTCCAGCTCCGGCGCGTCCAGCAGCGCGAGCTTCAGGTGCCCGGCGCCACTGACGCCGGACTTCGCGGGCAGCACGCGCGGGCGCGCCGTCTGGCCGCGCAGCACCAGCACCGGCTCCGGGTTGCCCTGACCAAAGGGCCCCAGCCGCTGAAGTGACTCCACCGCGGAAGCATCCAGGTCGCTCGGGTTCACCACCGCGTCCACGCGGCAGCGGGGAATCAGGTCCTCGGGCGTCAGGCGCTGGAGGGCGATCTTCTCGAAGGCCGCGCGGAAGGCGGGCAGGTTCCCCGCGTCCACGGTGAGGCCGGCGGCGTGCTTGTGGCCGCCGTAGCGCGTGAGCAGGTCCGAACAGCCGGTGAGCGCGTCGTACAGGTGGAACGCCTCGATGCTGCGCGCCGAGCCCTTCCCCACCCCGTCCTTCACGCCCACCATCACCGTGGGCCGGTGGTAGCGCTCCACCACGCGCGACGCGACGATGCCGATGACGCCCGGGTGCCAGCCCTCGTCGTAGAGCACGAAGCCGCGCGCGTCCTTGTGCTCCTCCGCCTGCGCCAGCGCCTGCGTGAGGATGCTGCTTTCAATTCCCTGGCGCTCCGCGTTCGCGCGGTCCAACACCTGCGCCAGCGAGCGCGCCGTCTCCAGGGAGTCCGCGCACAGCAACTGGAGGCCCAGCGACGCGTCGTGCAGTCGTCCGGCGGCGTTGATGCGAGGCCCCAGGCGGAAGCCCACCTGCCCCGCGGTGACGGTGGCGTCCGGCTCCAGCCCGGCCACCTCCTTCAGCGCGCGGATGCCGGGGCGGCGGCCCTGGGACAGCTCCTGGAGGCCGTGCGCCACGAGGATGCGGTTGGCGCCGGTGAGCGGCACCACATCCGCCACGGTGGCCAGCGCCACCAGGTCCATCAGCGCCTTGAGGTTGGGCTCCTTGCGCGTGGCGAAGAAGCCGTCGTCGCGCAGGCGCTTGCGCAGGCCCATGCAGAGGTTGAAGGCCACGCCCGCCGCGCACAGCACCTTCGAGGGGTACTCGCAGCCGGGCTGGTGCGGGTTGAGGACGGCCACCGCGGGCGGCAGCGTGGGCGGCACCGTGTGGTGGTCCACCACGACGACGTCCAGGCCCATCTCCCGCGCGCGGGCAATCTCCGCCACGGACGTGATGCCGCAGTCCAGCGTCACCAACAGGCGCGTGCCGTCCTGCGCGATGCGCTCCACCGCGCCCAGGTTGAGGCCGTAGCCCTCATCCAGCCGGTGCGGGATGTACGTGGCGGGGGCCGCGCCCAGCTCCTTGAGGAACAGGTACATGAGCGACGTGGAGCTGACGCCGTCCACGTCGTAGTCCCCGTAGAGCGTCACCTTCTCCTTGTTGCGCAGCGCGCGGAGGATGCGCTCCACCCCGCCCGTCATGCCCTTCATCCGGAACGGGTCCGGCAGGTCCGCCAACCGGTCCGACAGGAAGGCCGACGCCGCCTCCGGCGTGCGGTAGCCGCGATGCAACAACACCCTCGCCGCCAACGGGTGCAGCGAGAGCTCTCCCGCCAGCAACCCGACCTCCTGCTCAACGACGTCTGGAAGCAACCACCGCATGGTGAAGGACAGTACCTCAGACGTCCGACCAAGGCAGTCCAACCCGTCCTCTCACATCTCCCCTCCTGCACGGTTGTTCAGACGTGCGCTCGCTCGCCTTCCTGCTTCCAACCTGCACGGCGGGTGCGCGGTGCCCAGCTTGAAAGCACACCACCGGACAACGGAGGCAGCGCATGCTTCGAAGAACCCTCCAGGGCGGCGCCCTGCTCGCCGCCGTGCTGTGCGCGGGCAGCGCGCTCGCGGCGGATAGGAAGCAGGGGGACGTGAACGTGTTCCTGCGCGGCGGCGTGGGCGACTACACGGGCGACCTGGGCGACCTGTCCAGCACGGGCCCCCTGTGGGGCCTGACGCTCAACGTGCAGCCCACCACCTTCCTGGGCCTGGAGGTCGGCTACGAGGGCTCGCAGAACAAGGTGAGCGACACGCGCCTCTTCGACGGGCCCTCGCTGGTGCGCAACGGCGGCAGCGCGCTCATCAAGGTGTCGCCGCCCTTCCTCACCGCGGTGCGCCCCTTCGCGGGCGTGGGCCTGGGCCTGTCCTACGTGGACGTGCGCGGCGCGGGCGCGGGGCTCTACGACTCGGACATGATGGAGGAGGTGCCCCTGGCGGTGGGCCTGGAGTTCAACACCGGCGGCCTCACCGCCGGCGTGCGCGGCACCTACCGCGTCCTCATCGACCAGGACTTCGCGGACGTCGCGGCGAACGACAACGGCGGCGGGCTGATGGACGCGTCGCTCACGCTGGGCGCGCGCTTCTAGCTTCGGGTGGAAAGCGAAGGGCCCTCGCTTCCACGAAGGAAGGAGGGCCCTCACTGCATCCAGGCTGCGAAGGACGGCTCAGGCCGCCTTCGGCTCCTGCTTGCTGCCCTGGTGCGAATCACGGTGCGCCGCGCGCTCGTCCAGCCAGATGACCACCGGGCTGGCGATGTACACGGACGAGTACGTGCCCACGAGGATGCCCACCAGCATGGCCATGGCGAAGTCGAAGATTTCGCCCACGCCGAAGATGAGCAGACCGATGAGCGACAGCGCCGTCACGCCGGAGGTGAGGATGGTGCGGCCCAGCGTGTCGTTGACGGCGATGTTGATGATCTCCGGCAGCGCCTTGCCCTTGTACTTCACCATGTCCTCGCGGATGCGGTCGTAGATGACGATGGTGTCGTTCACCGAGTAGCCCACGATGGTGAGCAGCGCGGCGATGGACGTGAGGTTGAACTCCCGCTGACTCACCAGGTAGTAGCCCGCGACCATGATGACGTCGTGAAGCATGGCGAGCAGCGCGCCCGGGCCGAACTTGAAGTCGAAGCGGAACGCCACGTAGATGAGGATGGCGACCATGGAGTACAAGAGCGCCATGACGCCGCGGTTGCGCAGCTGCTTGCCCACCTGCGGGCCCACGTAGTCCACGCGGCGCTGCTCGAAGTTGGGCTTCTCCATGCCGGCGCCCAGCGCGGAGAACACCTTGTCCGCCATGCCGCTCGCGACGACCTGGTAGTCGTAGCCGGTGCCGCCCTGGTTCGCGCCCAGGTCACGCACCTCCTGCACGCCGATGCCCGCCGCCTGCACGGCCTTCTTCACCGCGTCCGCGGACATGGGCTGAGCGGAGCGGAAGTTGACGATGCCGTTCGCCATGTCCGCGTACACGCTGCGCGTCTCGCCCAGGCCCTGGATGGCGGCCTTCGCGTGCTCCGCGTTCTCCTCGGTGAGCTGCGTGACGCCGCCCATGCGCAGCAGGAAGGTGTTCTCCTCGGCGGAGCCCACGCGCTGGACCGTCACGTCGTGCAGTCCGCCGGACTGCGCGCGCTCGCGGACTTCCTGCTCGGTGGTGGGCGTGTGGTACTTCAGCTCCACCACCGTGCCGCCGGCGAAGTCCACGCCGAAGTTGAACCCCACCGTGGCGATGCCCACGATGATGGCCAGGTTGACGAGCGTGGAGATGAAGAGCGCCGGCTTGCGCTTGCTGATGAAGTCGAAGTTCGTCTTGTGCTTGAGAATCTGCATGGCGGGTTCCCGTGGCGCCTGGGCCGGTTAGACCGACACCGACTGCGCATTACGGCCGTGGACGAAGTAGGTCGTGATGACGCGCGTCACGACGATGGACGTGAACAGCGACGCCAGCAGACCCACGATGAGCGTGGTGGCGAAGCCGCGGACCGGCCCGGTTCCGGTGAAGAACAGGATGAAGCCCGCGATGAGCGTCGTCACGTGCGCGTCGAAGATGGTCCAGAAGGCGCGGTCGTAGCCCTGGTCCACCGCCGCGCGCGCGGACTTGCCCAGCGACAGCTCCTCGCGGATGCGCTCGTTGATGAGCACGTTCGCATCCACCGCGATGCCCAGCGTCAGCACGAAGCCCGCGATGCCCGGCAGCGTCAGCGTGGCGTTGAAGAACGCCAGGCCCGCCAGGATGAGCAGACCGTTGAGCAGGAGCGCCACGTCCGCGATGAGGCCGGACTTGCGGTAGTAGATGGCCATGAAGACGATGACGAGCGCCAGGCCCACCAGCGCGGCCAGGCTGCCCTTCTTGATGAGCTCGTCGCCCAGCGTCGCGCCCACCTGACGGATTTCGCCCACCGTCACCGGCGCGGGCAGCGCGCCCGCCTTGAGCACCAGCGCCAGCGTCTGCGCCTCGCCCAGCCACTCCTCGAAGCTGCGAGCGCCCGCGCGGCCCATGGTGATGCGCGCGCGGCCGCCGCCAATCTTCTCGTTGATGTTCGGCGCGGTGTGCACGTTGTCGTCCAGCACGATGGCCATGCGACGGCCCACGCCCGCCTCGGTGAGCTTCTCGAACTCGCGAGCGCCCGCGGGGTCGAAGGCGATGTTCACCTCCGGCTCGTTCATCTGGCTGACGGACGCGTCCGCGCCCGACAGGCTCTCACCCGTGAGCGGCACGTTCTTGTCCACGAGGAAGCTGCGGTACGCGATGCAGTCGTTCTTCTTCACCGGGTTGGCCACGCACTGGGTCAGCACGTCGCGGCCTTCCGGCGCCTTGTCCTTCGCGTACGCCAGCAGCGCCTCGCGGTTGGGCGACGACAGCTGCGGGAAGCCTTCATCCTGCGCCAGGGTGATGTTGCTCTCCGCCGGCGGCGGGCTCTGGGTGAACATCTGCGCGAAGACCTGGGGGTTGGTGTCGTCCACCATCCGGAACTCCAGCTGCGCGGTGGTGCCCACCAGCTCCTTGGCCTGCTCCGGGTTGCTGCGGCCCGGCAGGGAGATCTGGATGGAGTCGGTGCCCAGCTTGCGCACGTCCACTTCCGCCACGCCCCACTTGTCGATGCGGCGGCGGATGACGAGCATCGCCTGGTCCACGGCTTCATCGCGGAAGCGGTTCACCTGGCCCTCGTCCGGCTTGAGCACCAGCGTGGCGCCGTTGCGCGACTCCAGGGAGAAGTCGGTGAAGGTGGCCAGCACCTCCTTCTGGATGGCGTCCATCGTCGCCGGGTCCTTCGCGGTCAGCATCAGCTGCAGCCGCTCCGGATCCGTGTCCGCCGTCACCTCGCCCAGCTTCTTGTCGTTGACGTACGTGGCGATCTGCTGCCCGCGGCGCTCGGTGCGCTTCTGCAGGGCCGTCTTGGTGTCCACGCGCATGACCATGTGGATGCCGCCCTGCAGGTCCAGCCCCAGGTTGAGGCGGTACTTGGCGGGGGGCGCCCACGACGGCAGCCGCTTCTCCAGCACGGCGATGTTGTTGCGCTCGGCGCGATCCAACACCACCAGCGAGTAGTACGTGGGGACGAGGAACCAGAGCGTTCCCAGCGTCACCGCGACAATCATTCCGAACTTCCAATACCAGCCGCGGTCCATTTACTTGTCCTCCTTCTTGTCGGCGGAGGGCGCCGTCGGGGCCGCAGCCACCGGAACGGTTCCCTTCGCGCTGACAGCCGTCTTGAGCACGCGCACGCGCACGCCGCTGGCGATCTCCACCGTCACGGTGCTGTCATCCACCTGGTGGATGCGTCCGAGGATGCCGCCGGACGTCACGACGTCATCCCCCTTCTTCAGCCCCGCGAGCAGTGCACGGTGCTCCTTGAGCTGCTTCTGCTGGGGGCGGATCATCACGAAGTACATGATGGCCACCAGCACGGCGAGGAAGCCGAAGGTCCCGAGGGGAGAACCGGCCCCGGCCTGCGCGAGAATCAGGAAACTGTCAGCCACTCACTGCCTCGTGGTTTGAAGGGAGGATTCGGAAGAAATCCGTGTGTGCCCCGTCCCCGGCGTACGGGTGGGGGCAAAACATCCGAAAGGGTGGCCTCTTAGCAAGGGCGCCCCATGTGAGCAAGTGAACGCCGGAAGCACGGCAATCCCGTTGGTCGCTCACCGGCCACGGGTCCGCTCGGCCTCCTGGGCGTGGGCACGGGCCCGGAAGTCCTTCGCGAACGAAGCGAAACGGTCCTCGGAGATGGCCCTGCGCACATCCGCCATCAGGGTGAGGAAGTAGTGCAGGTTGTGCAGCGTGTTGAGGCGCATCGCGAGGATCTCCCCCGCCGCGAACAGGTGGCGCAGGTAGGCCCGGCTGAAGGTCCGGCAGGTATAGCAGGAGCACGCCGGGTCCACCGGCCGGGGGTCCTTGGCGTAGGCCGCGTTGCGAATGACAAGCTTGCCCTCCGAGGTGAAGAGCAGGCCGTTCCGGGCGCACCGGGTGGGCAGCACGCAGTCGAACATGTCCACGCCCTGCTCCACGCACGTCACCAGGTCCAGCGGCGTCCCCACGCCCATCAGGTAGCGGGGACGGTCGCGGGGCAGCAGCGGCGCCGAGTACGCCACGCCCGCGTGCATCGCCTCCGGGGCCTCGCCCACGGAGTAGCCGCCCAGCGCGTACCCGGGCAGGTCCACCGCGCAGATCTCCTCCGCGTGGCGCTTGCGCAGGTCCTCGTGCAGGCCGCCCTGGACGATGCCGAAGAGCGACGAGCGCTCACGGCTCCACGCCTTCACGCACCGGTGCAGCCAGCGCGTGGTGCGGGCCAGGGACTTCTCCAGGTAGGGCCGGTCCTCGGTGGACGGGGGGCACTCGTCGAATGCCATGATGACGTCCGCGCCCAGCGTCTCCTGGATGGCGATGGAGCGCTCCGGGGACAGCGAATGACGCGAGCCGTCCAGGTGCGACTGGAACGCGGCGCCCTCTTCCGTGATCTTCCGCTTCTCCGACAGGCTGAACACCTGGAAGCCGCCGCTGTCGGTGAGCATGGGCCGGTCCCAGGAGATGAAGCGGTGCAGGCCGCCCATCTCCTGGATGAGCGGCTCTCCGGGGCGGAGCATCAGGTGGTAGGTGTTGCCCAGGATGATCTGCGCATCCAGGTTGACGAGGTCGTCGGGGCCCACGCCCTTGACGCTGCCCACGGTGCCCACGGGCATGAAGATGGGCGTCTCGATGGGGCCGTGGGGCGTGTGCAGCCGCCCGCGCCGGGCCTTGGTGCCGGTGTCCTCGTGCAACAGCTCGAAGCGCACCAGCCCCGGGGGCACGCGGGTATCGCCCTTTTCCTTGCGCTGCTCGTCGACCACGGCACTCACTCCTTCACCAACATGGCATCGCCGTAACTGAAGAACCGGTAGCCCGCGCGCACGGCCTCCTGGTACGCGGCGAGCGTGCGCTCACGGCCCAGGAGCGCGCTCACCAGCATCACCAGCGTGGAGCGCGGGAGGTGGAAGTTCGTGAGGAGCACGTCCACCTGGCGGAAGACATAGCCGGGGCGGATGAACATCGCCGTCTCGCCGGGCCCGGAGCGCAGCCGGCCCGTCTGGGGGTCGGTGGCGGACTCCAGGGTGCGCACCACGGTGGTGCCCACCGCGACCACCCGGCGCCCCTCCGCCTTCGCGGCGTTCACGGCGGCGGCGGTGGCCTCGGGCACGGTGAAGCGCTCCGGGTGCATGTGGTGCTTGTCCAGCACCTCCTCGCGCACGGGGAGGAAGGTGCCGGGCCCCACGTCGAGCGTCACCTCCACGCGCGAGATGCCCCGCGCCGCGAGGCGTGCGAACACGTCGTCGGTGAAGTGCAGCCCCGCGGTGGGCGCGGCCACGGCGCCAGAGGCGCGGGCGTACACGGTCTGGTAGCGCTCGGCGTCGGCGGCGCTGGGCTCGCGGGTGATGTAGGGCGGCAGGGGGAGCCGTCCGGCCGCGTCCAGCAGCGACGCCAGGGAGGCGCCCGGCGCGGCGTGGAAGCGCACCCGGTACTCCCCTCCCCCCAGCGCCTCCACGACCTCGGCGGACAGGCCGCCCGCGAAGGTGAGGGACTGGCCGGGCTTGAGGCCCTTGGAGGCCTGTCCCAGGCAGACCCAGTCGAGCGACTCGGGGGCGCCGCCCAGCGCGGCGGAGGTGAGCGTGGAGGTGGCGGCGGGGCGGACCACCAGCAGCTCGACGCGGCCGCCGGTGCCGGACTTCTGGCCCAGCAGGCGGGCGGGGATGACGCGCGCGTCGTTGAGGACGAGCAGGTCACCGTCGCGCAGCAGGTCCACGAGGTCGGTGAAGCGCTGGTGGCTCCACGCGCCGGTGGCGCGGCTGACGACCATCAGGCGCGACGCGTCCCGGTGGGGCAGCGGGGCCTGGGCGATCTGCGCCTCGGGGAGCTCGAAATCGTAGTCGGAGAGGAGGGACGACACGGGGGCAGCGCTTGTAGCAGTCCCCGCGCCCTCGCGGAACCATCCGAGGCGGACGGAGGGGGTCAGTAGAGCTGCTGGAACTCGGCGCCCGGGTAGTAGTGGGAGAGGATGTCCCGGTACTCCTTGCCCTGGTCGGCGAGCGCCTTGGCGCCCCACTGGCAGAGGCCCGCCCCATGGCCGAAGCCGCGCCCGGTGAAGACGTAGCCCTTGCTGGAGGACTCCACGTCGAAATCCAGGCTCTTGAGCCGCGTGTAGCCCAGCCTGCGCCGGAACTGCACGCCGTCCACCGCGCTGCCATCCGCCAGCGTCACGCGCGTCACGCGGTGCGTGGCGGTGCGGCCCGTGACGCGCATGCCGCCCGGAGAGGACTTCAGGGCCTTGCGCAGCTCGCTCTCGGAGAGGGTCGCGGACCAGCGGCTGGCCGGCAGCTTGCCGCAGGGGCAGTCGACGGGCTTCAGGTAGGGCAGGTTCCGCCCGAGCGCGTCCTGACCGGACTCGGTGTGGCCGCCGCAGGAGGCATGGAAGTACGCCTCGATGGGGGCCAGGTCGTACGTCAGGACCTCGCCGCGAGTGGCCTCGACCGCGGCGCGCGTCTTGGCGTCCTCGCGGTTGACGCCGCCGTACACCTGGTGGAGCACGCTGCTGCCCATGTGGAAGGCGGCACCGTACGAATCCAGCTTCTTCTGCAGCGCGTAGGTGCGGGCGGCGACGGCCTGGGCCTTGAGGGCTTCCAGGGGGAAGGACACCGGCATCTCGCTGCCGAGCACCGCGGCGAGGTAGTCCTCCAGGGGGATGACGTTGATGAGCTGGAGGCTGTCCCGGTAGACGCGGACGACGACGTCGCCGCGAACCTGCGAGCTGCCTGCCTTGAGGGGCTCGTTGCCGGGGCCGCCCGCGTCCAGGGACTCCATCCCTCCGCGAAAGCGAACGGCGTCGCCGAGGACTGGAGCCCCGTTGACCTCCAGCCGCCCGCTCCGGCGACGCACGGTGGCCTGACCCGCGCTGATGGCCACGAAGGTCCCGTCCTCGGCATCGGGTCCGAAGCCCAGGCCGCGACCGCTCACGCGGACCTCGTCCCCGGGGTCATCCATGGCAATGCGCATCGTCTCCACGGCGAACGCCCGCGACGAGGCGAGCAGGAGCAGCAGCAGTGCCACACGTTGCAACATGGTCGAACAGTCTAGAGGCGTGGCGATCCGCCTCAAGAAATCGACCAAAGGCCAGGACGCGGAGCGCGGGGCCGGGAATGCACTCAGCGGGAGCGGTCGGCCGCCAACCCACTCCGCTGGTGCGAAACACGTCGGCAGGATGGGTGGGCCCAGGTGGCCCGCGAAAACGCTCGGAGGATGCCGCAGAATGGAACCCGCGTGACTGCCTCCGTGCCTGAAGCCTCCCGCCTGTCCTCCGAAGCGCTCGGCGCGGCCCTGCGCGAACTGGAGCCGCGCATGGCCGCCGTGTTGGTCCGCCGTCTCGTCGAGCGCCGCACGCTCGCGGAGTGCGCGACCTGGTACGGCATCTCCAGCGACGCGTTCTCGGTGCTGCTGTTGCGCTCCGCCGTCGCGTTGGCCCGAAAGGCTGGGCAGCCCGCGAGGGAACCGGAAGGGGCGGAGGAAGCCGCCGCCTGGGAGCGCATGTTGGCCGCGGCCGTGGAGAAGGACACGGCCCCCGTGCCGGTGGCGCTCGCCCCCGTGGCCCAGGTGTGCCGGCGCATGCACGAATTGGGGCCCGCGATGGAAACCACGCTGGCGGAGGCCGCGCAGGCGGACGCGGACTCGCCCGGACGGGCCCGTGAAGAGTGGTTGCGAAGACTGGCCGTGGCCGCGCTCCTCGCCCTGACGGCCTGGCTGTACTGGACCCGCCCCCCGGACCCCGAACCCAGGCCCGAACGCCGCATGCGTTCTCCAGAGCGCCGCTAGCCAGCCCCTCCCGGAGGG
>NZ_RAWD01000322.1:0-10611 GCF_003612065.1 Corallococcus sp. CA047B | reverse complement strand
CCCCCGCGAAGCTCACCACCCACCCCGCAGGCGAGGGAACCCATTCATGAATCAACAGGTCGCCAACCGGCTGAACGCGCTCGCGGTGTCCGCCTACAAGGTCATGGGCTCCGTGCTGCTGGCATTGATCCTCCTGGGGCTCCTGTCCTTCCTGTCGGTGCAGGGCTTCTTCCTGTCCAACACGCGGTGGGTGACGCCCACCATCCTGTCGCCCACCGACCCCAACGTCCTGCAGCTCAACGCGCAGGCGGCGCAGCAGGAATCGGAGCGCGACGCGCTCCAGGCGAAGCAGCGGGAGGTGGCCAACCGCCTCCAGGAGGCCGTGCGCACCCTGAACGCGGAGAAGTCCTTCCAGCAGCGCTTCGTCGTGGCCCTCAAGGGCGAGAAGTCCTCCCGCGACAAGCTTGCCCGGAGGCTGTCCGCGCTGCGCCAGGAGTACCTGCGCGCGGGCGGGGAGATCGCCGAATCCAACCGGGCGTACAGCGGGCTTGCGCGCACGCGCACCAGCGCCCTCTACGACGCGAAGCTGATGGAGCGCGAGGCCGTGCTCACCATGAACCACCACCTGGCGCAGATGGCGCAGAGCAACCTGTCGCTCGCGCAGGAGACGGTGGACCTGGACATGCGGCTGGACATCCTCAGGCGCGAGCGCGAGGGCCTCACCGCCGCGGAGAACGGCCTGGGCCGTGATGACGCGCCCGAGGGGCTGACGACGGACACGCTGCTGCTGGAGCGCGAATACACGCAGTCGGTGCTGGCGCAGGCGCGCGCGGAGGCGCAGCGCAAGAGCCTGGAGAAGGACCTGCAAGCGCTCGACGACAGCCTCCGCCGCTTCAACCAGTTGCTGAAGGTGGTGCATGAGGCGCCGTACCTGAAGGCGGTGGAGCAGAACCTCACCGTGGCCTTCGTGCCGTACGAAAACCTGGCCAACGCACGCGAGGGCACCTCGCTCTACAGGTGCGCGCTGAAGGTCATCTGGTGCCGCGAGGTGGGCGTGGTGGGGCCGGTGCTGGAGGGCGAGGTCACCCAGCAGCATCCCATCCGCCAGTACCACCTGCGGGGCGTGATGGTGGAGCTCCAGCTTCGGGATGCGCCAAGCGCGCGGGAGGAGCTGCTGCACCTGGGCCGTCCTCCCCTGATGTTGTGAGTTCCCCCGGGAGTGTCTGGAAATGGAGCGGCGGATGCGGAGAACCCTCGCATGTGGGGTCCTGGTGGGGATGTGGACGGGCGCGGCCCTCGCGGCGGACGCGGTGGGGACGGTGCGCGACCGGAGCGAGCCTGCCCAGGGCTATTGCGAGCGCGTGCGGGGGACGTCGCGCGCGGAGGCCGCGTTGGAGCTGGCGCCGGAGGTGTTCGCCAGCATCGGCGCGGTGAACGCGGGCGACGCGCAGGGAGGCTCCGATGAGACGCCCCTGGGGTCGCCCAAGCTGCGGCTGACCGCGGGGCTGGGCTACGACTTCGTGGGCCTCTACCGGGGCCACACGCTGCGCTCGCGCGCGGAGGCGGAGTGCCGGCGCTATCAGGCGCTCGCCGCGCTCCAGGGCGCCGTCCAACAAGGCACGAGGCTGGGGGAGACCGCGGCGCTGCAGGCCCGCGCGCGGGCCCTGGCGGAGTCCCTGCCGCGCGCGGAGACGCTGGTGTCCCAGCTGCGCGACGAGCTGCGCGATGGCGGCGCCACGCTGGAGGAGCTCAACGCGGTGCAGGTGCGGTTGGATCATCTGCGCACGCTGGCCCGCGACACCGAACAGGCGCAGGCGCGGTTGGCGCTCGAGCCCGGGCTGGCGGAGGGCCAGGACCTGGGCGCGTTGCTTCTGGCCTTCGAGTCCGCGGACGACCAGGTGGAGGCCCTGTCCGGAGGGCTGCGCAAGGCGCGCGCGTGGCGGCTGAGCGTGCGCGGCGGCTACGACGAGGTCTTCAACGTGGACCAGGACACGCCCCTCTTCGGACAGCTCACGCTGGGCTACAACCTGGGCAACCTGTGGCAGGGCCGGGCCAATGCGCAGGCGCGCGAGGGCCGCCGCCAGGAGACGCGCGACGCGGTGGAAGGCGCGCCCCGGCAGGTGCGCCAACTGCTGGGCGAGCTGCGCATCACCGAACAGGGAGAACAACAGCGACTGCGCGAGGTGTCCACGCTGGTGTCGGACCTGGAGGGGCAGTTGCGCGAGGTGGAGCGGCTGGAGACGCGGCAGGTCCGCCGCTTCCGGGACTACCTGTTGCTGGAGCTGGCGCGCCTCAAGGCGGAGCAGGCGTACCTGGGAGCGCATCTGAAGACGCTGCAATCACTGCTCGGCGGGGTGAAGTCATGAGCGAGGAGCGACGTCGGTGGATGATCGCGCTGGCGTCGTCGGCCGTGTTGATCCTCTGGGCGGGAGTCCTGCTCTTGAGCCATGGCGCCTGCAGCGGATCCCGCGACAGCGTGATGAAGCCCATCGTCGCGTCCGCCCCCCCGACGGCCCTGCCTCCGCCCACGGAGGACCTGGAGCCCATTCCCCTGGAGCGACTCCACGTTACCCAGGGCAAGGTGCTGGAGGCGCAGAAGGCCGCCCTGGGTGGGACGCGCTTCGACATCGAGGTCCCGAGGCAGCGCGCGGTCTCTCCGGAGACGACGGGTGACGACATCGGCCTGCGCTTCTCCTGGCTGGGCGTCACCGACCCGGTGATTCCCCTGGCCTCCGGGGACCTGCGTGAACAGGTGGGCCTCAAGCTGCGCGCGATGGATGGCTGCAATGTCATCTACGCCATGTGGCGCATCGCGCCGTCGGCGGGCATCGTCGTCAACTTCAAGCGCAACCCGGACGACCACGAGAGCGGCGAGTGCGGCAATGCCGGCTACACCACCGTCCAGCCGCGCTTCATGGAGCCGCTGGACCGGCTGGCGCAGGGTGAGCCGCACATGATGCGCGCCCGCATCGACGCGGACGTGCTGACGGTCTACGTGGATGGCAAGCGCGTCTGGGAAGGCGTGCTGCCCCCCGACGCGCTCCTGCTGGAGGGGCCGGCCGGCATGCGCACGGACAACGCACGCGTGCGCTTCGAACTGCTCGTGCCCCGGGAGGTCGGGACCGCTTCGCGGCGCTGAAGCGTCCCATCCCCGACACCGCTTGAAGGGGGGCGATTGGCCGTCCGCCCCCTTGCATGAAGCATCCGGGCATGGGTTGCTTGAGCCCTGATGCAAGACCGCGATCCGCTGGCTTCGCCGCTCCGTCCCCCGCATGGCCTGGAGGCGCTGGAAGATGCCCTCCGGCGCGACCTGGACATCCTCTCCTACCCTGCCCGCAGCTGGGTGCCCCCGCGCTCCACGCCGGACGGCCGGTCCATCCTGGACGTGCTCATCGTGGGCGGAGGCCAGAGCGGCCTGGGCACCGCGTTCGGGCTGATGCGCGAGCGGGTGACGAACCTGCTGGTGCTGGACGACGGCAAGGACGGCTTCCACGGCCCGTGGAAGACCTTCGCGCGGATGATCACCCTGCGCACGCCCAAGTACCTGACGGGCCCGGACTTCAACATCCCCAACCTCTCCTTCCGCGCCTGGTACGAGGCGCAGCACGGCGAGGAGGGCTTCCGCCAGGTCGCCCTCATCCCGAAGGAGCTGTGGGCGGACTACCTGCTCTGGTATCGCCGCGTGCTGGCCATTCCCATTCGCTGCGGCACGAAGGCCGGCGCCCTGCACTGGCGCTCGGACCTGGACTGCTTCGAGGTCCCCGTCACCCACGCGGGCGAAACGCAGACCCTGCTCGCGCGCAAGGTGGTGCTGGCCACCGGCATCGACGGCTCCGGCCGCTGGGAGGCCCCGCCGGAAGTACAGCCCCTGCCCCGCTCGTTGTGGGCGCACACGCATGACCCCATCGACTTCGAAGCCCTGCGCGGCAAGCGCATTGGCGTGCTCGGCGCGGGGGCCTCCGCGTTCGACAATGCGTCGGTGGCGCTGGAGACGGGCGCGGGCCGGGTGGACCTGTTCTACCGGCGCAAGAAGCTGCCCAACGTCAATCCCTACCGTTGGGCGGAGTTCGTGGGCTTCCTGCGTCACCACGGCGACCTGCCCGACAAGGACCGCTGGCGCTTCATCCGGCAGATCATCGAGATGGGGCAACTGCCGCCGAAGGACACCTTCGAGCGCGCGCGCCGCTCCTCCGCCTTCCACCTGCACGCGGAGAGCCCCTGGCTGGAGGTGAAGCAGCAGGACGGTCAGGCCGTCGTGCGCACCCCGCACGGCACGCACGCGTTCGACTTCCTCATCATCGCGTCGGGCTTCACCACCGACCTGTCGATGCGCCCGGAGCTGGCGGAGCTGCACCCGCACATCGCGCTGTGGAAGGACCGCTTCACCCCGCCGGAGACCGAGCGGCACGCGGACCTGATGCGCCACCCGTACCTGGGCCCCTCCTTCGAGTTCCAGGAGAAGACGCCGGGCTCCGCGCCGTGGATCCACGGCGTGTTCAACTACACGTTCGGATGTCTGCTCTCGCTGGGCTTCGGCGGCGCGAGCATCTCCGGCATGAAGTACAGCCTGCCCCGGCTGGTGGGCGGCATCACCCGCCAGCTCTACACCGACGACAGCGAGCAGCACTTCCGTGCGCTCGCCGACTACGCCATGACGGAGTTCGAGCCGTGAGCACCTCCCTGACCGTGTTTCGCAGCGAGCGCGTGGTGACGCCCGAAGGCATCCGCGCCGCGGCGGTGGTGGTGCGCGACGGGCGCATCGAAGGCATCGACGCCACGGTGGACGTGCCGCGCGGCGCCCAGGTGGTGGACGTGGGCAGCGACGCGCTCCTGCCCGGCATCGTGGACAGCCACGCGCACATCAACGAGCCCGGCCGCACGGACTGGGAAGGCTTCGCCACGGCGACGGCAGCGGCGGCCGCGGGCGGTATCACCACCGTGGTGGACATGCCGCTCAACTCCATCCCGGCGACCACGTCCCTGGCCGCGCTGCGCACCAAGGCCGAGTCCGCGTCGGGCCAGTGCGCCATCGACTACGGCCTGTGGGGCGGCGTCATCCCGGGCAACGCGGGCGAGCTCCAGGCGATGGTCGAAGCGGGCGCCCCGGGCTTCAAGGCGTTCCTGGTGCACTCGGGCGTGGACGAGTTCCCCGCCGCCACGCGCGACGTGCTGGATGTGGCCATGCCCATCCTGGCGAAGGCCGGGGTGCCCCTGCTGGTGCACGCGGAGCTGACGGACCACGAGCCGCCCTTCGCCGGGGACGTGCGCGCGTACGCCAGCTACCTCGCGTCGCGCCCGGCCGCGTGGGAGGTGGACGCCATCCGGATGATGATCGACCTGTGCCGCAAGCACCGGGCGCCGGTGCACATCGTCCACCTGTCGGCGGCGGACGCGCTGGACGACATCGCGAAGGCGAAGGCGGAAGGACTGCCCTTCACGGTGGAGACGTGCCCGCACTACCTGACCTTCAGCGCGGAGGAGATTGAAGCGGGCGCCACGCACTTCAAGTGCGCCCCGCCCATCCGCGAGGCGGAGAACCGCGAGCGGCTGTGGCGCGCGGTGGCCAGCGGCCTCATCGACCTGGTGGTCTCCGACCACTCGCCGTGCACGCCCGCGCTCAAGAAGCTGGAGGCCGGGGACTTCTCCGGCGCCTGGGGCGGCATCGCCGGGTTGCAGTTGAGCGTGTCGGCGGTGTGGACGGGCATGCGCGCCCACGGCCTGGGGCTGGACGTGCTGGTGGAGCGGATGGCGCGCCGCACCGCGGCACTCGCCGGGCTGTCGCACCGCAAGGGCGCCCTGAAGCCGGGGCTGGACGCGGACTTCGTCGTCTTCGCCCCGGAGACGCGCTTCAAGGTGGCCCCGGAGGACATCCGCCACCGCCACCGGCTGACGCCCTACGCGGGACGCGAGCTGGAAGGCCGGGTGTTGAGGACATACCTGCGCGGCCAGCGTATCTTCGACGCCACCGAGGGACTGACGGGCCCGCGCATCGGCCAGTGGCTGCCGCGCGGCTGAACCGTCCCGTCCAGGAGAGGAACACCGATGCAAGCCGAAGCACCCGGGGCGATGCACGTCGCATTCGCCGACCTGATTGACCTGGCCGCCGCGAAGGTGGGCGGCAAGGCCCTGCTGGCCAACGACGAGTTCTTCGCGCCCAAGGAAGCGATGCTGGAGCCCGGGCGCGGCGTCTTCATCGCGGACAAGTACACCGAGCGCGGCAAGTGGATGGACGGCTGGGAGACGCGCCGCAAGCGCGTGCCCGGCTACGACTGGTGCATCGTGAAGTTGGGCCTGCCCGGCGCCATCCACGGCATCGACGTGGACACCAATCACTTCATCGGCAACTTCCCCGAGTACGCGTCCCTGGAGGCGTGCGAGGTGGACGGAGACCCGTCCGCGGAGTCGCTGGCCCAGGACGTGTCGCGCTGGACGGAGCTGGTGCCCCGCTCGCGGCTGCGCGGCGGCTCGCGCAACCTGTTCGCGGTGGCCAACGAGCGGCGCTTCACGCACGTGCGCCTCAACATCTTCCCGGACGGTGGCGTCGCGCGCCTGCGCGTGCACGGCATGGTGTTGCCGGACTGGCACGCGCTGAAGACGGCGGGCCTCGTGGACCTGGCGGCGGCGGCGAACGGCGGCTCCGTCGTCACGTGCAACGACCAGTTCTTCGGCACGAAGGACAACCTCATCTTCCCGGGCCGCGCGGCCAACATGGGCGAGGGCTGGGAGACGCGCCGCAAGCGCGTGCCGGGCTTCGACTGGATCGTCGTGAAGCTGGCCACCGCCGGCACCCTGCGCCGCGCGGAGGTGGACACCCACTTCTTCAAGGGCAACTTCCCGGACCGCTGCTCGCTGGAGGGCATCCACCTGGAGGAGCCGCTCCTGGACTTCGCCAACGCCACGCACCTGAAGTGGAAGGAGCTGCTGCCCCAGTCCAAGCTCCAGGCGGACCACTGCCACGTGTTCGACAAGGAGTTGAAGGACGTGGGCCCCATCACCCACGTGCGCCTCAACATCTTCCCGGACGGCGGCGTCAGCCGGCTGCGCCTCTTCGGGGAGCCGGCGTGACCACCGGCCTGGAGCGCCTGAACACCGCGACCACGGAGGAAGCGACGCAGGCGCTCACCCGCTGCTGCGGCAGCAAGCGCTGGGTGGAGGCAATGCTCGCCGTCCGCCCGTTCCGCGACGCGGAGCACCTGTACGCGGAGGCCACCACCGCCTGGGAGCGCACCGGGCCGGAGGACTGGAAGGAGGCCTTCACGCACCACCCGCGCATCGGGGACGTGTCCAAGCTGCGGGAGAAGTACGCCTCCACCGCGCAGTGGTCGTCGCAGGAGCAGCAGGGCGTGGCCGCCGCCGACGAGCGCGTGCTGGAAGCCCTGGCGCAGGGCAACCGCGACTATGAAGCCCGCTACGGCTTCATCTTCCTGGTGTGCGCCACCGGGAAGAGCGCGGCGGAAATGCTCGCGCTGCTCCAGGGCCGCATGAACAACACCTCCGACGCGGAGCTGCGGATCGCCGCGGCGGAGCACGCGAAGATCACCCGCATCCGACTGGAGAAGCTCCTCGCGTCATGAGCACGCTCAGCACGCATGTCCTCGACACGAGCACGGGCCGTCCGGCCGAAGGGCTCACCCTCGTCCTTGAAGCCAGGGCGACGGGAGAGTCCTTCCTGGAGCTGTCCCGGGGCGTCACCAACGCGGATGGCCGGGTGAAGGACCTGCTGGGCACGGCCTCCAAGCTCGCGCCCGGCGTCTACCGCCTCACCTTCGACACCGGGGCCTGGTTCCAGTCCCGGGGCCAGAAGGGCTTCTATCCGTACGTGCAGGTGGTGTTCGAAATCACCGCCACCGACGAGCACTACCACGTCCCGCTGCTCCTCAGTCCCTACGGCTTCTCCACGTACCGGGGGAGCTGAGGAGCGCCGGGCCCAGGCCTCACGCGCGCGGCGGTTCGACGGGGGCCTTGTCGACGGGAGGCATGTCGGCCGGGGCCTTGTCGCCGCCGCGGCCGGGCCGTCCGTGCTCCGGCTTGTCCAGGAGCGGCTCCGCGCAGAGTGAGGAGTTGTTCGTCTTGCAGGCGCCTTCGTTGTGCAGGTCGAACTGCCAGCGGTGGCGCGGACACACCACATAGCGGCCCTCCTCCACCCAGCCCTCGGAGAGGTCCGCGCCCTGGTGCGGGCAGAAGCGCTGGATGGTGAAGCGCTTGCCCCCCGCCTCCACCACGGTGCGCTCCTTGCGCGCCTCCATGGCGCGCAGGCCCGCGCAGAACTCGCTCATGTCCGCCACCTCCACGCCCAGGAAGCCGTGCAGCACGGGTTCGTACACATCCGGGTTGCGGCTCAGGCGCAGGCGGAAGGACAGCAGGAAGTCCTCCCAGTTCAGCTTGCGGTCCAACACGCGCACGATGTCGCTCGCGCGCACCTTCATCACGTAGCGCGTGGTGTCGTGCATCCGCGGCACCTCCTCCACGCGCCGGCGCTTGAAGTCCACGCGCAGGAGCCGCGTGGGCGCCTCCGTCAGCTCCACGTACAGCGGCATGCCCACCCGGTCATGCAGGTCCAGCAGGTCCAGCTTGCGCTGCAGCTCTTCATGCAAGCGGGAGAGGATGTCCTCCACCTCCTTGCCTGGCAGGTCGCGGCGGCGCTCGACGAAGAGGTGCGCCATGTCCTTCGCGTACGTCTCCAGGTACGCCTTGAAGTTCTCCGTCGTCACGCGCTCCGGCACCTGGGAGACGAACGCCAGCGTCCCCGCGTCCAGCACGTCCCCGGGCATGGGCTCCAGGTAGCGCGTGGGCGCCTCCGGCAGGCGCTTCTCCAGGAAGGAGAAGAGGGCCGGGGCGCGCGGGAAGATGTTCACGTCCTCGAAGTTCAGCGCATGGAGCGCGGGATCCAGGAAGGCCGCCGGGCCCGCCGCGGCGACGTAGGCCCGGGGCTGCACCGATTCCAGCGCCCGTGCCACCGCCTCGAACTTGCTGTCGCGCTTCTTGCGGGAGATGTCCGCGTACGTCTCGCGCGGATATTCGTAGCAGGTGGGGTGCCAGATGGCGCCGGAGAACTGCGCGGAGAAGACATCGATGGGTCCCTCCTCCGAGATGACCCGCGCCAGCCGGTCATGCATCTTGCAGTCGTTGATGTTGAGGAAGCACTGGCCGTCACCGCGCACCATCACGCTGGAGTCGCGGTTCGTCCCCTGCTCGGAGACGAAGAGCTTGATGTAGCCGCCCTTGATGGGGACCTCGCGCGAGTCCTCGCACGCGATGACGCGCTTGCAGCCGTACCGGGCGAAGTGCTCCTGCAGCTCCGCGCGCTTGAACTTCGGCACCAGCACGGTGAAGTCGCGCCGGGTCAGCGTGGCCAGGAACTCCGGGTCGAAGTGATCCTTGTGCTCGTGGCTGATGTAGAGGAAGCGCTCCTTGCCGGGCGTCGCCAGCAGCTCCCGCACGCGCGGCGCCAGGTGGTGGTTGCGCGGCAGTTGCATCCACGCCGAGTCGAAGGCCCCCTGGGGCGTCAGCCAAGGATCCATGACGACGAGCGCTCCGGCGGTCTCCACCGCGAAGCCCGCATGACCCAGGAAGGTGATCCGCATGAATGTCATCCCCTCGGTTGTGTGGGGGGTAATCCATGGACCGCCCCCCGCGTCCATCGCCTCGGGCGGCAGGCCCCTTGGCGTCTGAGAGGCTGTGGACCCGGTCCGCCCCCGACCAGGGCTTCCAGGTGCGACATGGGTGTCGAGCGGCCCACAGGGGCAACGCCTCACGCACAAGAAGGGAGGGAGGCCGTGTCCTGGCCCCCCTCCCCCTGGTGACTACCGGACGGTGAAGCGCGACCGGGCTACGGCTGGATTTCCCGCACGCTCATCCACTTGAAGTCCACGTCGTTGGCGTTGTCCCACCGGAACGTCGCGATGGGCCCACCCCAGGTGATGGGCATCGCGCCCACGGAGCCGCCGCAGTGCTGGGCGTCGCCGCCCCAGGCCCCCGCGTCCGTCATGTCGTAGACCTTCGTCCAGGTGACCTTGTCGGCGTTCTCGTTGACGTACAGCTCCAGCTTCACCGCCTCCGCGCCCTTCGCGTCCGGCACGTTGCGCATCACCGCCTTGAAGCCCACCCAGCGGCCCAGCAGCGACGTGGTGGCGGGCTTGTACTGGCCCTGGTCGTAGGACACGTGCCAGGTCTCCTTCTCGAAGCGCACGCGGCCGTCGTAGTGCAGGCCGCCCTTGTAGCTGCTGCCCTCGCAGCCTTCGTGGTTGTCGTTGTGCTTCCCGCCCCGCGCGTACCAGGCGAAGTTGTCCTTCGTGTTGGAGGCCGCGTTGACCTTCACGAAGCCGGTCATCTCGATGTTCTTCCAGTCGTTCGCCGCCTGCATGTAGCCCCGGCTCGCGAGCACGTCGCGGTCGTAGGTGGCGATCTGCTTCGGGTCGTAGCCCGTGGACGGGAACGCGCTCATGCGCACCTGGGAGCTCTTCATCTTCCAGGAGCCATCCGCGTTGCGCGTGATGGTGCCCTGGGGATCGAAGCGCGCATCCGCGGTCGCATTGTCGGCGAGCGCCCAGGCCTCACCGCCCGCCTTCGACGGGTACATCATCGTCACGCCAAAGCCATCCACCCCGGTGGGCGTGGGAGCGGGCGTGGTGGGCTCCGTCGGCGTGGGCGTCGGCACCGTGGGGTCCGGCG
>NZ_RAWD01000321.1:0-10617 GCF_003612065.1 Corallococcus sp. CA047B | reverse complement strand
GGCGGTTACGGGACCACCTATTCGGTGCGTCGGGCAGGGCGTGCGCGCGGGCGCCTGTATGCGTTGAAGTTGTCGCGGCGCCCCGGGGAACGGTGGTTCGCGCGGGAGGCGGCGCTGCTGGCCCGCGTGCGCCACCGGGCCGTGGTGCGATTGATCACGCACGGCGTCTGGCGACTGGGGCCGGTGGAGCACCCCTATCTGGTGATGGAGTACGTGGAGGGCGAATCACTCTACGAGTGGGCCCTGGCCCGCAACCCCACGGGTCGCCACGTGGCGCTGTTGCTGGCCCAGGTGCTGGAGGCGCTGGCCGCCGCGCACGCGACAGGGGCGCTGCACCGGGACTTCAAGGGCGACAACGTCCTGGTCACCCCCGACGGGAAGGTGAAGCTGCTGGACTGGGGCGCTGGCGGGTACGCGGGGGCGCCCGCCCTCACCGCGACGGCCAGACTTCCGCCGGGCAGTCCGCGCTATTACAGCCCCCAGCTCCTCCGGTGGCGGGCGTTGGCGGAGCGCCGGCCCGGGGCCCTGGAGCCCTACACTTATGCGGTCGCGGATGAGCTGTACGCGGTCGGGGTCACCTTCTACCGCCTGCTGGTGGACCAGTACCCCGCGTTCCCGTGGAGCATGCCCTTCGGGCCCCTGGCATCCCATGGCCTGGGTTCCTTGAAGGACCTCAACCCGAGGGTGCCGGCGCTGCTGGAGGACTTCGTCCAGCGGCTGCTGGCCTTCGTGCCCGAACAGCGACCCGAGGGCACGGCCTCCCTGGGCCGGGAGGTGCGTCGGACCCTGGCGGTCGCGGATGCGGCGTGGGACGCGCCGCTGTTCGGCTGGCGTGAGAGGACGTCCAGCGGCTCGCGCACGACGCTGGAGGCGGCGGAGGCGAGGGGCCCCGTGATGCCGGGGCAGGAGGTCGCCCTGCGGGAGGCCCGTGCGAAGCACGTGGAGGAGGTCCACCGGCTGCGTGAGCTCCGGGAACTGCGCCAGCGCGACCCGGCGAAGGTGGCCGAGGTCGAGGCCCGGGATTCCCGTGCCGTGCGCGGGGCAGGTGGGCGCTCACACCCGCTGCGGTGGGGACTGGTCGCCGTGCTGCTGGTGGGGCTGCCCCTTTCGGTGCTCGCTGCATGGCGTCTGGGACACGTTCCACGAGGCATCGCTCCGGCGCGAGACGTCCGGCGAATGGCGCCGCTGGCTGGACCGGACCAAGCTCGCGCGCCTCTGGCGGGGGATTCCCCACCCGCCCTGTTTCAGCAGGAGAAAGAAGACATGACCCTTCGTGCGCCGCAGCAGGCGGCCGTCAACTCCGCTCCGGTGCGCTCCGGTGTGCTCGGGAAGCTCCAGCGGTGCACCCTGGCCGCTGGCGCCGTGGCCCTCACCGCTTGCACGGGAGTACAAGTCCGCCCCGACCCGAGCCGCTGTCCCGCAGGGGCGCTGGAGGCGATGCGCAAGCTTGAAATGTATGAAGGCGGCAGCGCCAGCATCCTCACGGACATCCATCAGCCGGGCGACAACTCGGAAGAGCTCATCGTCCGCGATGGCCCCATCGTCAGCCTCACCGTCGAAAGCTTCGGGGACCTGCCCACGGGAACCCGACTGTACGGGCAGCTCTGGACGGGCGGGGGGAGGGTGACCGGTCGCTACACCCGGGCGGAGCTGCCGGACCGGCGCGTCGTCCCGGTCTGCCTCGTCTATGGCAACCGCGATGGGGGAGAGTGGCTTCCGGGTTCCAAGGCCGGTGCGGTCAGGATGCCGCGCACCTGGGCCTATACCATCGTGCATGCCTTCCCGTGAGCCATCCTTTTTGAGAATCCTGTGATTTGAAATTATTCTAATGTTACCTCCTGGGTTCTCCCATTTCAGGTGACTTGAAAGGTAGCTTGTCCTTGTTCTCCCCGGATGACTGCGTCCGCGTGGATGACAAGGAGCCCGCACGGCATGAGTCCTTCCAGGACGGTGAAGCCTCCCCCTCCCGAAGTGCTGTTCAAGACGGGCTCCAGGTCCTTCGAGCTGGCGCAGGTGCTACGGCGAAGCAGTCACGGGGAGCAGCAGCTCATTGCCCTCCGGCGGCAGCCCGGGCGTGAACCCGTGCCGGTGTTCCTCCAGGCGTTGTCCTTGACGGGGCGGACGGTGTCGCGCCTGAGGGATCCCCAGGCACGGATGCAGGAGATGGTCACGCTCGCGCGGCTCCTCCAGCATCCGCGCATCGCCCGGCTGAACGGATGCCATGAAGCGGCGGGCGTCCTGTACCTGGAATGGGAACACGTCCCAGGTTACACGTTGGACGACGTGTCGTTGCTGCCGCTGGTGTATGTGCATGCGTACTCCGAAGCCTTCCTGTTGCACGTGGGGCTCCAGTTGGCGTCGCTGCTCGCGTTCCTGCACGGGCACGCGGATGAGCGCGGTCTGCCATTGGGCTTCGTGCACCGGGACCTGCATCCGCAGGGCATCCGGTTCGGACCGGACGGACAGCTGGTGTTGACGCACCTGGGGGATGCCTTCTCACGGTTGCCGGGCCGGGTGCCTTCCAGCATCACGCGTCCGCATGGACAGGCATTCTACGGGGCTCCGGAGGTGTTGTTCGGCGAGGCCGCGGATGCGCGCTCGGACCTGTTCTCGCTGGGGCTCATCCTGCTGGAGCTGGCGACGAGCCTGCACCTGTACAGCCTGCCCCGTGTCCTCCTGGGAGACCTGGATGCGCGACTGACGGACGAGGATGGGCAGCGGGTGCTCCAGGGCATGATGGTGGCGGAGCAGGCGGGGCGGGTCACGAGCGAATACATCCACATCGTCACGCACGCCGCCGCGTACCGGCCCGAGGACATCGATTCGTTGATGATCCGGCTGTCACCGGCCCTGCGCGCCATCCTCCACCGCCTGCTCAAGCGCGACCGTGCGGAGCGCTACGCGACGGCGGAGGAGGTGGAGGCGGCTCTGCGGGCTCGGGCCACGGAGTTGGGTGGGCACTACGGCGGCGCGGAGGCGGCGGAGGAGTTCCAGAAGGCGCTCGCGGGCACGGCGCCGCTGCTGAATGGATTCCAGAAGGACGTGGGGGCCTTCCCGCGTGGAAGCGTGCTGCACCTGCCGACGCCGGTGGTGTGAAACGCCGTCGCACGCCATCGGCTGTGCTACGGCCTGCCGCCATGAAGACGCTGTGCCTTGTGCTGATGGGTGTGCTCCTGGCCTCGTGGGGCAGGGCGACAGAAGGTCGCTCCTGGAGCTGAAGAACTGCCTTCCCTCGTGCTCTGCATCCAGGAGCAGCCGAATGGAACGAGGGTCCACTCCTGGCGGCCCGTGGAGGAGGCGCGGTATCTGCTGAAGCCCGGCGCAGGAGTAGACGGCGGGCGAATCGTGCTCACGGCGGCAGGAAGCCGGGACTGCGATGCGGAGAACCGAGAGTGCATCATTGGTTGGAGCGCCATCAGAAGGGCATTCTGGTCGGGAGCGTGGTCGTCATCGCAGGAGTTGCGTTTGTCGTCGTCTCCGCGGGACCGGGCTGTTCATCCTCGCGCCCGCAGCGCTCATGGCAAGCGGAGAAGGCGCTGCGGCGCCGGTCGTGATGGGGGCTGTACAATGAAGGGAGACAATATTTCCCTTGAAACACGGGAGCTATTGGGGAGGTTTTGGTCGGAATCGCAATCCGAGGATGACAGGATGCGACTGGAAGTTGCGATGGACGCGCTCCAGTTCATCCACGACATGGGCCAATCCCAGCTTTTTCGCACGTATCACCAGGGCATCGAGGAACACGAGCCCCCGTTCGTGTTCGCTTCCTTCGAGACCCGCGCGGAAGCGGACGCGTGGCTGATGGCGCAGACCCCGGTCCCGGACCGGGCGTCCGTGCTGGTCGCGGGCGAATACTTCACCGTGATGGACCTGCCGGAGTTGGGCGTGGGCACGCGCAGGCTTCTCTCCAGCCCGATCCTCAAGTTCTACCTGGAAGACATGCGGGAGAAGGCAGGCGCTCCAGTGGCCCTGTTCTCCACCCGCGAGGAAGCGGAAACCTGGCTCCGGGAGCAGCCCGAGCCTCCCCGACAGGTCGTCGTTCATGTCGACGGCAAGCCCTATCTCGCGGCCTACCATCACCGGATCCAGCTCCGAGTCCTCTATCCACTGCCCGACGCGAAACCGCCTGGGAGGCGAGAGGAAGACCCAAGATGAAGCGGATTTCGCTGGTAACGGCACTGATGGTTCTTTTCGTTGGATGTACTCATGTCCAGCCAACGGAGTCCCGGGTGTACAGGGTGTCCGAGAATGCGGAAGGCGTCGGTGCCGTACTCGGAAGTGGAGGCTCAGGTGGCCTCGACTGCCAGGGGGAGCATGAAACGTGCGTGGAGGTTTGTTGGCAGAAGCGCTACCCATGGCCCCACAACCAGGAGCAGTCGGGATGGTACTACCAGCGGTGCACTTCGGATTGCAGGGCCCAGTACAATGAATGCGTGAAGGAACAGGAGGCAGCAGCGCGAGAAAAAGCAAGGAAGCTTGGCTTCACGGACATGGAGCGCGCGATCGATTGGCTCCAAAAGCATAAAGCCGAGGTGACGCTCGGAACCCTTGTCGTCGTTGGAGGCGTAGCCTTCGTGCTCACGACGAGTGCTGCCGGTGCACTGGTGCTGATTCCCCTGGCGCTTTGAGCAAATGAAATGAAATACAATCCAGATTTCGATGTTGATTCCGTGCTGGACGTCCTGAAGGGCGTGAACGAAAAGTACGAAGAAGGTTCGCCTGAAGATGAGGCGCTGCGGATCGCCGCCGTGGCGCTTGTCTATGTCCGCGAAGCCGAGAGGCTGGAGGAATACCGTGGGTTTTTCCGGTCGTTCTTCACGCCTGCCATTGAAAGCGTCATCGTCTCCCAGACCTTCTCGACAAGAGAGGAGGCCGAGACATGGCTCGCCCTTGGGGTTGCACGGGACGGAGAATTGATTCGCGTCGCGGGTCAGGGGTTCCAGGTCATCCTGGCGCAGGGAGATGCGAAGCCGACCCTGCTGCGTACGCCCCTGCCAGAAGAACTGATGAAGAAGTTCCCCCCAGGCCCGGGATGAGGTCTCCGTGAAGTGAGTCCCGGGCGCTCCGGACCTCACAGGGCTTCAGTTCCACGCCAGCCTCCACCGGCAGCCCCGGACTCCAGGGCTGCCCTATCCCCTGGCTGCCTGCCTCGACCCGTCGCGCGGCAGCTTCACCGTGAAGGTCGTCCCCGCCTCCCGGGAGGAGGTCACGTCGATGGTGCCTCCGTGCGCCTGGACGATGTGCTGCACGATGTAGAGCCCCAGCCCCACGCTGCGCGTCGCCAGGTCCATGCCCGGCACCCCCCGTTGCATCGGCTGGAAGAGGCGGTGCATCAGGTCCGGGGGGATGGGGTCGCCCGCGTTGTGCACCGCCAGGAGGACCTCCAGGTCCGTGCTCTGGACGCGCACCGTCACCGGCGTGCCCTCCGGCGAGTACTTCAGCGCGTTGCCCAGCAGGTTGGTGAGCACCTGCGCCATGCGGTCCGGATCCCAGCAGCCGCGCGTCCCGTGGCCTGGCGTGGAGGCCTGGAGGACGCGCTCGGGGAAGTTCATCTGCACCTCCTCCATCACCTGCCGCACCACCGTGGTCAGGTCCAGGTCCTGGCACTGCACGGGGATCCCCTCGCCCAGGCGCGCCTGGGTGAAGTCGAGCAGGTCGCGGATCATCCGCACCGCCCGCTCCGCGGAGGCCTGGATGCGCAGGACGGCCTTGGTGTCGCGCTCACTCAGCTCCTCACGCCGCAACAGCGACGTGGTGCCCAGCGCGATGGCGTTGAGCGGGTTTCGCAGGTCGTGGGACACGATGCCCACCAGGTACTGCTCGAACTCCGCGCGCTGCCGCGCCGCCTCCTCCTCGCGCTTGCGCTCCGTCACGTCCAGCGCCGTGCCCACGAAGCGCGCGGGACGTCCGTCCGGGCGGAAGTGGACCTGCCCGCGCCCGGACAGCCACCGCACCTTCGCGCCGTCTCCGGCGGGGGGCCGCACCCGGAACTCGCAGGCGTACTCCCCGGCGCCCCCGGGCATGTTGGCCTCCGCCATCGCCTGCTCCACCTTCGCCCGGTCCTCCTCGTGGACGAACTGCATGGCCTCCGCGAGCGTCAGCTCCCCTTCGGCGGGCAGCCCCAGCATGGCGCGAAACCGCGGGTCCCAGGACGCCTCGCCCGTGAGCGGATTGACGTCCCAGCTGCCCATGTCCACCGCTTCCAGCGCCAGCCGCAGCCGCTCCTCGTTGGCGTGCAGGGTCGCCGCCAGCGCCTCCGTGCGCTGCCGGGCCCGCACGCCGTCGGTGACCTCGGTGGCGACGATGAGGACGCCCTCGATGAGGCCTTCCGCCCCGAGCAGCGGCTGGTAGACGAAGTTGAAGTACACGTCCTCCAGCCTCCCGCCCGGCGCCCGCGCCAGCCGCACGTGGACCTCGTTGCCTACGTACGGTTCGCCCGTGGTGAACACGCCGTCCAGCAGCTCCAGGATGCCCTGGCCCTTCACCTCCGGCAGCGCTTCCTGGATGGGGCGGTGCAGCACCTGGGAAGGCGTGCGGCCCCAGAGCTGGCAGATGCGCGAGTTGGCCAGCTCCACGATGTGCGTGGGCCCCCGGAAGATGGCGAGCGCGACCGGCGCCTGGTGCAGCAGCGTGTTGAGGCGGCCGAGCTCCATGTCCGCCTGGACGCGCGCCGTCTGGGCCTCCTGGAGGAGCTGCTCGCGCCCGGCCTCCGTCTTCCGCCGCGCGGTGATGTCCTGCATGGCGCCCACCATCCGCAGGCCCCGCCCTTGCGCGTCGCGCGTGATGACGCCCGTGTCCAGCACCCGCACGGCTTCGCCCTGGCGGTTCAGGAACCGGTACTCGTCCTGCCAGCGGGCCTGCGTGCCCTGGATGGCCGCGTGGATGCCGTGCTTCACGCGCTCACGGTCCTCGGGGTGGATGCGGTCCACCCACCAGTCCGCGGTGGGGCCCGTCTCTTCCGGCGCGAAGCCGAGCAGGCGCTGCACCCCGCCGCTCCAGGTCACCTCCTGCGTCGTCAGGTCCCAATCCCAGACGGAGTCGGTGGCCACCTGGCTCGCCAACCGGTAGCGCGTCTCCGACGTCGCCAGCCGCGCGTGGGCTTCATGCAGCTTCCCCATCAGGAGGGCGCGCTCGAGGATGCCGGAGAGGTACTCCACCAGCGTCTCCAGGAAGCGCTTGGTCTGCGGCGGCACGGGACGGGCCTCCGCGAAGCCCACGCAGAGCACGCCCATCAGCTCGCCGTGGGGCCACAGGCGCAGGCCCAGCAGCGTGCTCCAGCCCTGCTGCCCCAACCCCTCGCGCTCGGCGTCGGAAAGCCCGTGCGCCTGGGCCTGCACCAGGGGCTCCTCCGAGCGGGCCACCCTGCCCAGGAAGGACGGCCCGGCCGCATCCACCCGGCGGCGTCCCGCGTGCGGGACGTCATGCCCCGAGTCCGCGACGGCCCCCATCCCCGTGCTCCCCCGCTCCACCAGGAACAGCTCCGCGCCAGCGGCCTCCAGCGCGCGGACGACGGTGTCGATGAGCGGCTTCAGCCGGGGCAGCGCGTCCTCGTGCGCCTCCAGCGCCTGGGGGGCGAGCGCATCCAGCTGGCGCAGGAAGCGCTTCTCCCGCTGCCGGTCCTCCATCGAGTAGCCGGAGAAGAGGACCACCACGTGGTCCATGGCCGCCTCCAGCTGCTGGAAGAGGCACTGGAGGTCGGAGGCGGCGGGCGTGTGCTCCGGCTGCAGGGCGTCCCAGAGCTGGGGGATGAGCCGGCCCAGGAGCGTGTACTCGTCCGTCGCGTCCTCCTGCGTGGCACCCACCCGCAGGCGCAGGTTGATGTGGGCCTCTTCCAGGCGCGCGCGGGTCTCCAGGCGCTCCGGCGTGGGGCCGTGGCGGCAGATGAGCGCCACCACGCGCAGGTACTCCGGCAGCGTGGTGATGATCTCCGAGGCCTTCAGGCCCTGGCTGCTCTCCCGGGTCCGCGTCTCCTCGACGAAGCGCCGCACCAGGGTCTCCAGGTTCGCTTCGATGAGGTCGGCGATGACATTCATGGCTCAAGGGGACGGGTAGGGGCTTCCGTCTCCGGGTGCAACGCCGAGCCGCGTTTTCCCGGAAGATGAAACAACAGACAGGCATCCGACCGGTGCGTTTTCGCGCGAGACGGGGGTGGCCAGACGCGGCGGCGATGCACAGCACGGCGTCATTGCTGGCGGTGCCGGTGCGACCTGCGTAGGCTGTCCCCGTGTTGAGAACGACGCCCCGCTCCACCATCCTCATCGTCGACGACGAGCCGGACCTGCGCGAGGTGGTGGCGGAGCTGCTGGAGATGGAAGACTACGCGGTGGTGCAGGCCGCCAACGGGCAGCTGGCCCTGGACGCGCTCTCCCACGAGCCCCGGCCGTGCCTGGTGCTGCTGGACCTGATGATGCCGGTGATGGACGGACACGAGTTCCTCCACCGCGTGCGGGACGACGCCCGGTTCCGCGACCTGCCGGTGCTGATGCTCACCGCGCACCCGACCGCGAAGGCGCCTCCGGGCACGGTGGGCCTCTTGCGCAAGCCCGTGGACATCACGGAGCTGCTCGCGCTGGTGGCCCGGCACTGCCAGCCCGGCTGAAGGCGCCCGCTCACGCCGCCGGCGCGGCGTGCACGGCGATGGCGTCCAGCAGCTCTTCCAGGCGCACCGGCTTGCCCAGCCGTCCGGACACCCCGTGCGGCAGCGGCAGGGTGGGATGCGCCGTCAGCACCAGCACCCGCGTCAGGGCCAGCGCGCCGGAGCGGCGCAGGTGTTCGATGAAGGCGTGCCCGTCCATCACCGGCATCACCAGGTCCAGCAGGATGAGCTCGGGGATGCGCTCAAGCCCCGCCAGGACGTTCAGCGCGTCCTGCCCGTTCACCGCCGTGTGCACCCGGTAGGCCTCCGATTCGAGGATCTCCTTGAGCGCCTCGCGGACGTCCCGGTTGTTTTCGACAAGCAGCAGGCTGATGGAGTGTTGCGTGGTGGACACGCGCCCAGGGTAGGGCAGGGGGCCGGGAAGTTCCAACTTCCACCGGCCGCCCGGAGGCTCGGATGGCCTCCGGGGTGGGAGGCGTCCGGAAGCCCGGTGGCGTGCTTCAGGGGGCGCGCGGCAGCGTCATGGTGAAGACCGTCCGCTCCGGGCCCGACTCCACCACCAGCGTCCCCCGGTGGCTGCGGACGATCTGCTCGGAGATGAAGAGGCCCAGGCCCAGGCCGGAGGGCACGTGCGCGCCCGTCTGCGCGCGCTGGAAGGGGTGGAAGAGCAGGGCCAGCTCCTCCTGGGGGATGGGGGTGCCCTGGTTCTCCACCCGCGCGACGGCCTGCTCCGGCCCGCCCTGCAGCGACAGCTTCACGGTGGACTCCGGGGGGCTGTATTGGAGCGCGTTGCCCAGCAGGTTGCTCAGGACCTGCGCCAGCCGGTCCCCGTCCCACCGGCCTCCCAGCGGGCCGCTGGACTCCACCCGCACGGTGCGGTTGGGGTGCACCAGCTCCAGCTCCTCCACCACCTGGCGCACCACCAGCCCCAGGTCCGTGGCGCCCGGCGTCAGGGGGATGCCGCCGCCCAGCCGGCTGCGGGTGAAGTCCAGCAGTTCGGTGATCATCCGCGTCATCCGATCCGTGCTGCTGATGATGCGCCCCACGGTGCGCACCAGCCCGGGCGGCACCTGTTCGCTGGCGATGAGGAAGCTGGCCGCCATGCGGATGGCGTTGAGGGGGTTTCGCAGGTCGTGGCCGACGATGCCCAGGAAGCGCTCGCGGAACTCCGCGGCGGACCGCAGCTCCCCTTCCGACTGCTTGTGCCGGGTGACGTCCACCACCACCGACCCCACGCCCAGCACCTCGCCGCCCTCCGTGCGCACCGGGTGGAAGCCCATCATGAGGTGCACGTCGCCGCCGGCCGCGTCCGTCCCTGGCTGCTTCAGCGCCACGGACAGCTCCTCCGCGGGCTCTCCCGTCTCCAGCACGCGGCGGATGACGGGCTCCAGTTGCGGCGCCAGTGAGGGCAGGACCTCCGCGAAGGTCCTCCCGGCGTGGGCGTCCAGGGGCAGCCCGTCCAGCTTCGCCATCCGCGCGTTGACGTGCACGAACCTCAGCTCCCGGTCCAGCAGCGACAGGCCCACCGGCGAGGAGGTGAGCAGCGCGTCCAGCTGCGCGAGCGCCTCCGCCTTCTCCCGGTCCGCTCTCCGCACGGCGTCCACCATCCGCTTGCCGCGCACCAGCGCGTTCACGCGTGCGCGCACCTCCTCCGTGCGGAAGGGCTTGGCCACGTAGTCGTTGGCGCCCGCGCGCAGGCCCTGCACCAGGTCCTCCGGCCGGCCGTGCGCGGTGAGCAGCAACACGGGAAGGGCCGCGGTCTCCGGCTGGCCGCGCAGGAACTGACAGACCTCCGGGCCGGACATCCCCGGCATCTCCCAGTCCAGCACCACCACGTCCGGCGCCCGTCCGGCGTGCAGGCGTTCGAGCATCGCGGCGCCGTCCGGGAACGTCTCCACCTGGAATCCCGGGCCGAGCGCCGTCTTGATGAAGCGCGCCTCGCTGGCGCTGTCGTCCACCACCCAGACACACGGTGCGGGCTCGGCTCCGGTGGAGTCGTCTCCGGGCGGGCGGGGGAAGAA